>DAOOJC010000283.1:0-3208 GCA_035384905.1 Acetivibrio sp.
TTAGGGGAAGCTTTGTATGTGGATAACACATTGATGTTCGAAGACGACGAAGAGAAGGATAAGGATAATAAAGAGGATAAAAAAGAGGACAAAAAAGGTGAAAACAAAGCTTTGCAAGCATCAAAAGAGGCAAATGATTTCTTTGCCCAGGCAAAAATGGATAAGGATATAACGAGAGCGAAGGACAGAGAGGTATTAGAAGAAATTGCCAACGATGAAAATGCAACCGAAGAGCAGAGAGCCGAGGCATATGAAAAAATGTTGAGCCTGATAGATAATTCCGATAAAGAAATGAGAATTGAGACGTTAATTAAAAACAAGGGTTTCAATGATGTAGTAGTGCTTTTTGGGGATAACGGAAGTATTGATATTGTAGTGAAGGCTCCGAGCATATCATCGGTAGAAGTAGCTCAAATATCCGAAATAGCATCCAGACAGACTGGGGTAGATATATCAAATATATATGTATCCAATAAATTTTAACAAATTTTAAGCTTTTTAATTGGTTAGGAACCGGTTTCTGTCAGCGTTTTTTATGTGCATTTATTTCCCGGTGTTGATAATAAAAAAACATAGTGCTATAATAAATTGTATTGGCAAATCTTAACGGCTGTATTCCAGCAAAGGAGGTATCATAAAGTGGACGAGAAAAATCGGGACAGCTTGAATGAAATGGGAACTGTGAAAATATCGGAAGAGGTAGTCGCTATTATTGCGGGCATTGCTGCAATGGATGTTCCGGGAGTGGCTGGGATGAGTGGTGGGATTGCCGGTGGAATTGCCGAGATGCTTGGAAGGAAGAATTTGTCCAAAGGAGTAAAAGTTGAAGTCGGCGACAAAGAAGCCGCAATCGATTTGTATATAATTGTTGAATATGGCTGCAGAATTCCCGATGTATCGTGGGATATCCAGGAGAGGGTTAAAAAAGCTGTTGAAACCATGACGGGTCTTAATGCAATAGAAGTAAATATTCACATTCAAGGAGTGAACATAGACAAGGACTCCAGGAAGGAATCCGGTGACGACACACTAAGGTTAAGGTAAGGTATCCGGAATATTCTTTGGGATAATAAATTAATAACCCGCCAGGGTTTATTTTTTTTTTAAAATGAAATATAATGTTAATATACATTTTATGAAAGCACTTTTTTTATGTGAAATCTGTAATTCGGGTATTATAATGGGAAAACTAAAGATAAAAAAGGGTGGTGGTTGTCGTATTAATATCATTTTTAGGATTTTGCTGGCTGTTTATGCGTTTTGTCTTACGGTTATTTCACTAATAACCCTCGTGCTGACTTTAAGACCTGAAATGATCGAGAGGGCATCAAAGCTTCTTGTGAATGATGTGTTGCCGAACCGTGGGCTTACACTGCTGATGCTGTTTATTGAGGTTGCTTTTTTAGGATTGAGTCTTATGTTCCTTTTATCTGGTGTGAGAAGTGAGAAGGATAAAAAATCTGTTAGTAAGTATAATAATGTTGGAGAGATAAGAATATCGTTAAATGCTATCGAAAGTATTGCACTTAATGCTTCGAAAAAGGTTTCCGGTATCAGGGAAAACAAGGCCTACGTTACAAAACAGGGAGATCATGTCTCGGTTTTTATTAAGACAATTGTGATGCCTGATGTTAACATTCCGGCCCTTCTTGAGGATATACAGGTAAAGGTAAAAAAATCTGTTGAGGAATCGACAGGTATTGCTGTGAATGAAGTGAGGGCGTCAGTTGAAAACATATACACCGGGTATAAGTCCAGAGTTGAGTGATGGAGGTTTATAAAATGGATAAACAGGAGATAATGAAAAAAATAATTGGATTTTACCGGTTGCATTATGGTGGAATAAACGGTGCATTCATAGGTCTTGTTGTAGCAATATGTGTTTTGGTCATAGGCTTTTTCCAGACACTTTTTATTGCGATTTGTGTTCTTGTAGGTTACTATATAGGGAAAAAGATATCAAAAGATAAGAATTATCTTAGAAATCTACTTGATAGATTTTTGCCGCCGGGTACATATAGATAGCGTTATTACTTTGGAACTATATTTGGGGAGGTAAAACCGAATGGGAAGAAAGGCATCCAGGGAAATTGCAATGAAGCTTTTATACCAGCTTGAATTTCAGAAAGATTCACGGGAAGAACAAATAGAAGTTGCACTGGAGCAATACAATCTTAATTCAAAGGACAGGGAATATATAATCGATATAATTAATGGGGTTTATAACAACAAGGAGAGCATAGACAGTACCATTGAAAAGCATTCAAGGGGATGGAAGCTGTCAAGGATTTCCAAGGTTGACTTGTCCATTTTAAGGCTCAGTATATATGAGATGTGCTATAGGAAGGATATTCCTCTTAATGTCTCTATAAATGAAGCAGTTGAACTGGCAAAGAATTATAGCGGTGGCGAGAGCGGTTCCTTTGTAAACGGAATTCTGGGTAATGTAGCAAAAATAAGGCTATTACTGGTAGATGGCAACGATGAATAGTATTAACAATATTTTAACCGTATCACAAGTTAACAGGTATATTAAGGAGAATATGTCCAGAGATCTTATTCTGTCAAACCTCTGGATAAGAGGAGAGATTTCGAATTACAAGAACCATTCTTCGGGACACATGTATTTTACTCTCAAAGACGAGAACAGCCTTATAAGGTGTGTAATGTTCAGGACATATAATTCATATCTTAAATTTAAGCCCGAAAACGGTATGAAGGTAATAATAAGGGGATATATTTCCGTTTTTGAAAGAGACGGGCAGTATCAGCTTTATGCAGAGGAAATGCAAAGCGATGGAGTCGGTAACCTTCATATTTCTTTTGAGCAGCTCAAAAAAAGGCTGTCGGACGAAGGATTGTTTGATGCTGCATATAAGAAAAAAATACCCTATCTGCCTCGTTCCATCGGTGTAGTTACTTCCTCCACCGGTTCTGTTATCCGGGATATAATGAATGTTTTGGACAGAAGGTTTTATAATTCGGTTATAAAGATATTTCCTGTCAAGGTTCAGGGTGACTCTGCTTGTGGAGAAATATGCCATGCAATTGAAAAACTCAATGAGTCCGGATGTGTGGATGTTATAATTCTTGCCCGGGGAGGAGGATCCTTAGAAGAGCTGTGGCCCTTTAATGAAGAATCGGTGGCAAGAAGCATATTCAAGTCCAAAATACCCATTATATCTGCAGTCGGTCACGAAACCGATTA
>DAOOJC010000284.1:0-3204 GCA_035384905.1 Acetivibrio sp.
AGAGGTGCTGAAATGGTAGGTCAAATTCTAGGTAACAGGTATGAATTGATTGAGAAAATCGGTGGGGGCGGTATGGCCCTTGTATATAAGGCTAAATGTAGATTGTTGAACAGGTTTGTAGCTATAAAAATTTTAAGAACCGAATTCATAAACGATGAGGAATTTTTAAAGAGGTTTCGTATTGAAGCCCAGGCTGCAGCGAGCCTTTCCCATCCCAATATTGTCTCAATATATGATGTGGGACAAGAGGATGACATACATTATATTGTCATGGAATTTGTGAACGGAATGACTTTGAAGGATTATTTGGAGCAAAAGGGTCCTCTTGACTGGAGGGAAGCGGTAAATATCGTAATCCAAATTTCCTTGGCAATTGAGCATGCACATAAAAATCATATTGTTCACCGGGATATTAAACCCCATAATATTCTTTTGACGAAGGAATGCATTGTAAAGGTAACGGATTTTGGAATAGCAAGAGCCGTCAGTTCATCGACCATAACCATGGCCGGAAGTACTATAGGTACGGTGCATTATTTTTCACCGGAGCAGGCAAGGGGTGGATTTATTGATGAAAAGTCGGACCTTTATTCATTGGGAATAGTATTGTATGAACTGTTGACAGGAAAACTTCCTTTTGAAGGAGAGTCGCCTGTTGCTGTTGCATTGAAGCATATTCAGGATGAACCTGAGGAACCTATCAGCATTAATCCCGGAATACCAAAGGGTGTAAACAGTATTGTTATGCGTGCCATTCAAAAGGATCAGAGCATGCGGTACCAATCTGCTACCGAGCTTTTGGATGATTTGAACAAGGTTTTAAAAGAACCGAATAATGAGTTTAAAAAAATTGAGTCTGTCAAAGACAGTCCTACGGTAAGGATGCCATCGATTGGTAAGGAAAAGTTGACTGTCCAAAAGGATACTTCTGAAAAAACGGGTGATAAGAACGTGAGGAAGAAAAAAGAAAGAATGACAACAATTCTGGCGGTGGTTACATCAGTAATCATTATTGGGATTATTGCTGCATTCGCGGTAAAAGGTCTGGGCCCGATTGTTTACTCCTTGTTTGATAAGACAGAGGACTTTATTGTTCAGGACTATACAAACCAGAATTATTATGAGGTAAAGGGCAGACTTTCGGAGTATGGGATTGAAGTTGTCGAAAACAGAAAGAATCATGATGATATTCCCAAGGATATCATTATTGAGCAGGACAAAGCGGCGGGCGAAAGAATAAAGCCCGGAGGCTATGCTAAAATAGTGTTCCAGGTAAGTGACGGACCGTTGTTGCTGAAGATTAAAGATTACAGGAGAAGGGAATACAGGGAGGTTGAAACGGAGCTGGTTCAGCTGGGTCTTAAAACCGATTTAATTGAGGAGTACAATGATGATGTTGCAAAGGGACTTGTGATAAAGACTGACCCCGATATTAATGAAGAAGTTAAGCCCGGTAGTGTTATCAAGGTATACAGGAGTCTTGGACCGGAAATAGTAACCAGTCTTGTTCCCAATTTGATTGGCAAAACTCAAAGCGAGGCTTTGGGTTTGCTGACCGGTGTTAATTTGACGATGGGTGATATATACCCGGAAGATAAGACATACGCCATGGATAAAATAATAAAGCAGGAGCCGGAAGCAGGTTTTGAAGTTGAAGAGGGTACTCCTGTGAAGATTTTCCTGGAGGATTACAATCCTGACCAGAAGAATGTCAATAGTGTTATAAAGCTTGAGGATCCCCATAATTACGGAGAGAGAATAAAGGTAATAGTAAATATTACAAGGTCAGATACCAACAGGACAGAGACCATATACAGTGAAACGAGAAGGAAAAGTGACTTCCCGATAACAGTTCCGATACCTGTTCCTAATGGAGGAAGTACTCTGGTACGCGTTTATCTGGACAGCAGTTTGTATAAGGAATTCACTGAGATTTTTTAAGGAGGTAGAAAGTTTGCCATCGGGTGTGATAATTAAAGGTATTGGGGGGTTTTATTACGTTAAAGCGGCGGATGCAGTATATGAATGCAAGGCAAAAGGTACGTTCCGTAAAGACTCCAAAATTCCTTTACCTGGTGATAATGTTTCTATTTCTGTTGTTGACCGGGAAAAAAGGCTTGGGTTTATTGAAGAAATCTATCCGAGAACACTTGAGCTTATAAGACCGGCAGTTGCAAATGTAAATCAGGCTGCACTGGTTGTTTCGGTTAAATCGCCCCTGCCGGACTATTATCTATTGGATAAATTATTAATTACAGTAATGCAAAAAGAAATCAGCGGAGTAATTTGTATAAACAAGATTGACCTTGACGAGGAAAACAAAAATAAAATAGCCGAATGCTATAAATGCACAGGTATTAAAACCATTTTTATTAGTTCCGTATTGAATGTGGGTTTTGATGAGCTTGAAAAGGTTCTTACGGGTAAGACTACTGTGTTTGCAGGACAGTCGGGAGTCGGAAAGTCCACAATTCTAAACAGGGTTATGGATTCCTATGTTATGGAAACAGGCAATGTAAGCGATAAAATTGACAGGGGAAAGCATACTACGAGGCATGCAGAGTTGATAGAGCTAAAGTCAGGCGGATTTGTGGTGGATACGCCGGGCTTTAGTTCTTTTGAGATAACAGATATTGAGCCTGGGGATTTACAGAAGTATTATCCGGAATTCGGTGAGTTTATTGGAAAATGCAGATTTGCCGGATGCAGTCATATAAGCGAACCGGGGTGCGAAGTCAAGTCCGCTCTTGAAAAAGGCTTTATATCTACCGGAAGATATGAACGGTATATTGAGTTCAATAACATTTTAAAGGATAAGCAGCGTAAGAAATATTCGTAGCTGTATAATCTAAATAGAGTAACGTATAAATTCATCAAGTAAAGCATTATGAAATTGTAATGGTTCAAGCTGTTAAATTTTGTGGTTCAACTGGGAAGGGAAGTGTTTTGTATTGATTAAGATTGCTCCATCCATTCTTTCAGCCGACTTTTCGAAGCTGGGTGAGGAAATTTTGCGAATTGAAAAGGCAGGGGCAGATTTGGTGCATATTGATGTTATGGATGGACATTTTGTACCTAATATAACAATAGGTCCTCCGGTTGTTAAGTCTTTGAAAAAAGTAACCGGGCTGTTGTTTGATGTTCACCTTATGATTGAAAATCCCGATAGCTACATAGATGCTTTTGTTGATGCAGGTGCCGATA
>DAOOJC010000285.1:0-869 GCA_035384905.1 Acetivibrio sp.
CAAAGGACTATTCTATCAAACCCTATCGCTTATATTCTATAAGAAAATACCATAAGTTGCAAGATGATATTTTATATTTTTTAATATTTTTTCTTGACTTGCTATTTCATCCATATTTATCCAACAAACGTTTTCGAGCTTTTTAAACCAGGTTATCTGACGTTTTGCATACCGTCTCGTATCCCGCTTTAAAATCTCAATGGCTTCATCCAAAGTGATCTCTTTCTTCAAGTATGCCAGTATTTCCTTATAGCCCAGTCCCTGCATGGCAATCGTACTTTTATCATACCCCATTTCCACAAGCTTTTCAACTTCTTTCACCAAACCGTTTTCGAGCATCAGATCC
Organism: Acetivibrio sp.; assembly: GCA_035384905.1. Taxonomy (GTDB): domain Bacteria; phylum Bacillota; class Clostridia; order Acetivibrionales; family Acetivibrionaceae; genus Hungateiclostridium. The sequence goes on from DAOOJC010000285.1 coordinate 347, forward strand.
ACCCTCTTGTTAATCCTGTCATAAAGCTTTTGCCTGTCCATAGTAATTCCGATAAGTATAAAATTTTGTTTTGGCGGATTTCGTCTCGACTCCTCCTGGTGAACAGAAATAGGCTTTTTAGTATAGTTGTATACCTCTATCGCACGAATAACCCTCTTAACATTGTTCTTATGTATTTTCTGTGCTGCCACAGGGTCAATTTCTTTGAGCATGTTATGGATGTATTCGTTGCCTTTTTCCACAGCCTCCTTCGCTAGTTTGTCCCTTAAATCCCAATCACAAATTGTATCGGAAAATTGAAGGTTATATATTAGCGAATTTATATAAAGACCTGTTCCTCCTGTTACAATTGGAACTTTACCCTTTTTTATTATTTCATTAATATATTGTAAGGCAAGCTCCTTAAATCTGGCAACGCTAAACTCTTCATCCGGATTAACTTCGTCAATAAGGTAGTGCTTTATTCCTTCCCTCTCTTTTTCATCAGGCTTGGCAGTACCTATATCCATATATTTGTATATCT
>DAOOJC010000285.1:879-3198 GCA_035384905.1 Acetivibrio sp.
AGCTTAGTTTTTCCCGATGCCGTCGGACCGATTATCACAACTACATTATCCAATTTAAACCTCCAATATAACAGCACAAATTGTAAATATGAGCTATAGAACCCGTTTAAACATCTTTTCAAATTCGTACCGGGTAATCTTTATAATTGTCGGCCGTCCGTGGGGACATGTATAAGGGTTTTCAAGCTCTTCAAGCTTTTGCAATAGCTCCTTTATCTCTTTTTCGTCAAGTCTTTTATTCGCTTTAACGGCAGACTTGCACGCTATTTTGTATAATGCTTCCTCTGCAACAATGCTGCCGCTTTTGCTTCCTTTTGACATTAAAAAGTCGATAATTTCCATAAATGCTTCCTTTATTCCGCATCCGTCAATATCGGCGGGTACCGAACGCAGTATAATAGAAGTATTTCCAAAGCTTTCGAAATTAAAACCCAATTTGTTCAATAAGTCTTTTTCTTCCTCAATAAAGCTTATTTCCCGGTTCGTAAGCTCAATAACCACCGATGCCAGCAAGTACTGAGCCAGGTTCTCTTTTTTTGAGTATTTTTCTTTAAGGCTTTCAAACATTATTCTTTCATGGGCGGCGTGCTGGTCAATAAGAATGAGATTTTCACCCTTTTGAAGCAGTATGTAAGTAGAAAAGGCCTGGCCGATTATAATGGCATCCTGGAAAATGGGCTCTGCAATTTGTCCTGAAAGATTCTCTTCTATTGCATCCTTTTCTTCCATATCCATGCAAGGCGAATCTTTCGTTATACTATCCCGACCAGGTAAATCCTTACCCGCTAAATCCCTGCTTTTTGAATCATCGTTCAATAAATCTTTGCCGATTATATCTCTGCTTTTAACTATAACCTCCGATAAATCTTTGTCGGTTATATCTCTGCTTTTTACTTTATCCTCCGATAAATCTTCGGCTATATTGTTTTCAAGGACATTGCTGCTATTTCTAGTATTATCCGGCACAGACTCAGATTTCTGAATATCGAAAGGAGCAGCCATTTCTTTTTCAGATGCATCCCTTTTTTCCAAAGTACTTTCAGTTGCCTTAAAAGAAGGCTCAACAGCATCATTTTTTCTGCTTGAAGTATTTAGCTTCTGCTGTATATAATCATTCTTTGATTTTGTGTTTTCCTCAAACCTGAAATAGTTTTTCGGGTTATCACGAAGCTCAGCACTTCGAACACGGGACTTTCCCAAAAGTGTATTATTCACGGCATGGTAAACAGCCCTGAATATATCCTGTTCATTGGAAAAACGCACCTCAGTTTTTGTGGGATGTACATTTACATCCACCAGCATTGGATTCAACTCAATATACAGCACAATAAAAGCATGTTTATTCTTTAAAAGAAAGGTTTTATATGCCTCATCAATTGCCGATGATATAACCTTGTTCTTTATGTAACGTCCGTTTAAATAGATGGACTGGTAGTTCCTGTTTGACCTTGCAATCTCGGGCCTTCCGGCATATCCTTTGATTTGTATTTTCTCATCGCTATAGGAAATCTCCATACAATCCCTGGCAGTTTCCTTTCCGTAGAGGCTGAATATGGTGCTGAGAATATCATTATTCCCAGGGGTATGAATAACCGTGCTTCTGTTGTTTACAAGCTTTAAAGATATATGCGGATTTCCCAGAGCAATTCTTCCGACTATATCGGACACATACCCTGCCTCTGTGGAATCCTTCTTTAAAAACTTGAACCTCGCAGGGGTATTGTAAAAAAGCTCTCTCACTACAAAGGTAGTTCCCACAGGACAACCCACCTGTCCCGACTCTACCATCGTACCGCCTCTAAGCTTTACATACCTGCCATAGGTGTTTTTTTCCTGTCTTGAAGTGAGTTCAACGGTTGAAACCGATGCAATACTTGCAAGAGCCTCTCCTCTAAAGCCAAGGGTGGTAATGGCCTCAAGGTCACCGGCTTTTCTTATCTTACTGGTGGAATGCCTCTCAAAGGCAATTTCCATATCATCCTCTTCAAACCCGGCACCGTTGTCAACCACCTTTATTAAGGAAATGCCACCATTATTAATCTCTACCGAAATGCTGGTACTTCCTGCATCAATGGAATTCTCAACAAGTTCCTTAACAACTGAAGCAGGTCTTTCCACCACCTCGCCGGCAGCTATCTGATTGGATGTATTTTCATCAAGTATCACTATCTTTCCCATACATTACTCCTCAACTCAAAGCATATTTATAACTTCCGGTATCAGTTCTTAACCTTTTTTTGAAGGGAATAAAGCACATTCAAGGCATCTAACGGTGTTAAGGTGGAAATGTCAATATCCCTTATCTCGTTTAAAACCTCA
>DAOOJC010000286.1:0-3197 GCA_035384905.1 Acetivibrio sp.
AAATAAACCTGCGTATAAAAGGAACTCTAAGATTTATGGCACTTTCAGGACAAATCTCCTGGCAACAGTAGCACCTTATGCATCTTTTGTAAATATATGAAGGAGGTACTTCCTTTTTATTGCCATTGTGCCAATCCACTGCTTTGGGATTAACAGGGCACATGTTTACGCATATCCCGCATTTTTTGCATTTGGTTTCTTCAATATATGGTTTGGGCACAAGGGTGTTTCTCAGAAACTGGATTGCACCTTTAGCTTTGAACCGCCTTACAGGTTCTCTTCTTACGTCGAAGCTGGGGTCTGTAAAGCTGTCCAGGCTATCTCCCAGTATTTCTATTTCATTTTCAAGATACGTACCGAGACCTGCTTCTTTTCCAAATACGATTGTCGGAACAAACTCCGGATTCAGCCCAATCATTCTGCAGACAGTGGCATCGAGTGCAATAGGGTCCGCTGATAATAAAACGACATTCATCTTTTTGGGAGTTCCACCCCTGGGTCCATTGCCTTCCATTGCCATTATACCGTCCATAACAAAAAGTCTTGGCTTGAGATAGGTGTTTAGATCCACAAGCATTTTTGAAAAGTCAATGACATCGGGAATGCGGGCATGGAATTCTCCCTTTAAAGGTCCGGGTATGCATCCGAACTGATTCTTTATGCATCCTGTTATTCTTGCCAAGCCGTGAGTTTTTAGCTTGGGTATGCTTATTATGCCGTCACTTTCAAGAACACCGTTGGCTAATGTGAATTTTTTATTTTGTATTCCCTTTTCAAAGAAAATTTCTTTACCTCCGATAAAATCGGCAAGGCTAATGCCAAGCTCGTTTGCTGCTTGTTCAAGACCGGCTTTGTGGGCAGCGGTTTGAGGCTTGTGAAGCCCCGGTGAATCACCATAGGTTAAATTAATACCTGCCTCAATGAAAACTTCAGCGATGGCTTTAAATACTGAAGGATGTGTTGTACTGCATCTTTCAGGAGGGTCCGCTGATAAGAGGTTGGGCTTTAAGAGGATTTTTTCTTGCGGCGATGCAAATTTGAGTGGACCGCCAATTAGTTCAATACCCTTTTTTACAGCTGATTTAACAGTATTATAATCATAGCTTTCACATCTCATTAAAACTACTTGTGACATTTATTATTTATCTCCTTTGCTTGTCTGTTTATATTTATTAGACTTTTCAACCTGCAATATGAAGTTAATTTTACTAAATACTAATGGGATGGATAGAATTTTCGGCGATGCCGTAATGTTCAGTATATAGTTTATGCTAGCATATTACAAAGAAAAATGGAAGGATAAATTTATAAGGAAGAACAAAAGGTAAAGAAAAATATTCCGGAAACTTAAGTTCATTCCATGATTTTCTTTACTTTACCTCCATCAGCAGTGAGTACATAAAGATTAATGCATAATCCTATACGAAAAATAAAGGGGCTTAATGCCCCTCAATATTTAAGATAAATATCAACCGGCATTAAAAAATTCTATTTGCATTTACCGCCGTTGCTGTTTTTCCCTTTCTTAGCCATTCCCTCGTATCTGTTTTCCATATTTTCTCCCAATTGGTCATTTGCAAATTCATATTTGCCGGATGCATCTTTGATGTTTTTATTATCTTTATTCTGTTTATTCTTTGCTTTAGCCATAATATCACCTCCAATTTTATTTTTCCTGAATTACTGAAAGTCATGCATGGAGGGAAAAGAATAATAAATAATACTCATAGATCCGAAAAATAATGCTCAGTTGGATAAAATATTCATAATTTTAAGTTGTATTACAGAAATTAAAGTACTATAATATTGTCAAATAGCATTAACAAAAGGAAGACTATTGGTATTACTGAATAACATTTCATTTGTAGATTCGGATGGGGTAGATATGAATAGAAAAATCTTGGTTCAAATACAATGTTTTGTTGCTGTTTTGGTTATTGTGTTTTCTTGCAAAGATTTCGCTTTTGCAGATAGGGAACCTTTGCAGATAGCGGCTCCTTCTGCAATCTTAGTTGAATCACAAAGAGGACAGGAACTTTACGAGAAGGATTCAAAGAAGAAGCTTCATATTTCCAGTGCCAATAAAATAATGACTGCTTTAATTACCCTTGAAAATATGAAAGACCAGTTGAATACAAAGGTTACTATCAGTAAGAATGCTGTTTCGGTTGAGGGAGCGACATTAAATCTGGAAGTTGGCGAAAAGTATTCGGTTGAGGATCTTTTGTATTCGGTTATATTAGATTCGGTCAATGATAGTGCCATTGCCTTGGCAGAGTATATAGGCGGGGATGAAAAGGGATTTGTTGAACTTATGAATAAGAAGGCAATAGAATTGAAAATGTCTGATACCCATTTTACAAATGCCACAGGCTTATATAACGAACAACAGTATACATCAGCATACGATATTGCTCTTTTAATAAGATATGCTGTAACAAAATACAGTAAATTTCAGAAAATTTTTTCTTCAAAGGCATGGCCATGGTCTAATAATGGAAAGGTTCTGATAAACAGTAATGAACTTTTCTGGAGTTATGAGGGGGTTGACGGCGGTAAGACGGGATACAATGATATAGAACGTCAGACTGCGATAACTACAGTCACAAGAAACGGACAGAGATTAATATGCATAGTGCTGGATTCTCCCAAAGACAGTGTTTATGATGACTCCATAAAGTTGTTGGATTACGGATTTGAAAATTTCCGGACAGGGGTTTTGGTTTCAAATGGAGAGACCATAAAAAGCATTCCCGTAGGTGATGAGATGCTTGACCTTATAGCTTTAGCCGATTATTATTATACATATCCCATTGGCGAGGACTATATTAAAGATTTTGACATCAGTTTACGGAGTAATTTAGAGCCTCCGATAAGGAAGAATGAAATTCTTGGAACTGCAAAGTATACACTGGATGACGGAACTGTTATTCAAGTAAACCTTTATCCCGGATCTGAATTGTATTCAACGATGAGTTGGTTTTCATCATTAGCATCAAAATTCAGTGAGTACAGAGATATAGTAATACTGGTTTTGATTCTTTTGGCAATAGAGGTATTTCTTTTGATCATTTATACAATCAGACTTATAAAAAAAGTATTCACTAAACTGCTTGGCAGGTCAAAAAACTGAGCTGTACACACAGGGCTATCGCATGAAGCAATATAATTCCAAAAGTAAATCCTGTATATTCTTA
>DAOOJC010000287.1:0-3184 GCA_035384905.1 Acetivibrio sp.
AATAAGTTTTTTTAGGCTCAGGAGAACTGAATTGTTGGGAAATGCCACACCGGTTATTATTTTAGTGATATAATATATGGCACATGTATTTACCATGCATCGGTCCATTGGACAAAAACCCAAATTGTGAGAGACCAACCGGGTTCAATACTAAATAATATTTGTGCTGGAGTGGTTATATGGCTTTTTTTGACAGGGAAATTGATATTACAAGGAACATTAAAATTATAGAGTGGCTCAAAAGCGAGCTTCTTACCGACATAGCGAACCTTTTTAAAGCTTTGGTAAACGGGGTCAGGGAAGAGGTGCACGAATCGGTTTCGGAAACCCTCTCCAATATTATTTTAATATCGTATATGTTGGGAAGACGTTTGGGCATTAGCTATAATTCCATTGAATTAAAGATGCACAACAAGATTAGGCTTGGTATAATAGAGGAGCATGATGTGGAAAAGTATTATGGGGATTTGACCGAATTGGCCAAGCATCTGAAGTCTTCAAGGATTGAAAGCAAGGTTTAATGATTGGCAGAAACGAAAGAAGTGTGGTGGCACAAGTCACCGCTCGGAGTTCTTTACGGGATTTTTTAAGGCCATAAATGGGAGAAGTGTGATGAAAAGAAAAAAGATTTCCGGAATATTCTTGCCAAAAGCAAGTTTTTATCTGTTTGTAATATTTATTCTCTTAATACTGGTTGCCGTTCTTGAATTTGTTGCGGCAATACCCGGTTTTATATTGTTTATAGTTCTTTTGTGGTATAACTTCAGGTCGAATTATATAAGGCACCGGGAACTTACCAAGTACATTGAAAATTTGAATTTTAACATTGATACGGCTTCAAAGGACACGTTGCTTAATTTTCCCATGCCATTAGTGGTTATTGAACTGGATGGAACTATAATCTGGTATAATTCGTCTTTTAAAAGGCTGTTTGACGGGGAAGAGCTTCTGGAAAAAACAATACATTCTTTTGTAAAGGGTATGAATCCCGACAATCTGTCCGATGAAGGAGCAATGAGCTTTACAAAGGACATATTAATAAACGGCAGAAGCTACTGCGCCCTTGGAAACTTTGCCAAGGTGGACGATAAGATAAATGAAGACGGCTTTATTATAATGATGTACCTGATTGACAACACTGAACTTGTTGAGATCAAAAAAAGGTATGACGATGAAAAAACAACAGTGGGAATTATAGTGATAGACAATTATGACGATTTGATGCAGAGTATAGAGGATGCACGAAGTGCACAGATCCTGGCGGAAATAGATTCAAAATTGACCCGGTGGATGGGGTATACAAATGGAATAATTAAGAAATTTGAACGGGACAAATACCTGTTTGTTTTCGATCACAGATATCTTAAGGACTTTGTTGAGAAAAAGTTCGATATCCTCGACTCCGTTAAGGAAATAAATGTGGGAAATAAAATCCCTGTGACCCTGAGTATGGGGTTTGGTGTGGGAACACATTCCCTGCAGGAAAAATTCCGGTTTGCAAATGCTTCTTTGGACATTGCTTTAGGAAGAGGCGGCGATCAGGTGGTTGTAAAGAACGGAGAGGACATAATGTTTTTTGGCGGAAAGACCAGGGAATTGGAGAAGAGGACAAGAGTCAAGGCAAGGGTTATTGCCTATGCATTGAGGGAGCTTATTGAACAGGCATCCGACGTATTGATTATGGGGCATGATAATTGTGACATTGATTGTCTCGGTTCAGCCCTCGGAATTTACAGGATTGCAAAGAACAGAAACAAGGAGGCGTTTATTGTCCTGAACAATTCCAATCCTACAATTGACTGCTTGGTATCGAGGATAGAAGGAAGCGGTGAATATAAAAGTCTTTTTATTGCAAGCAGTGAGGCAATTGACAGAATAACCAAAAAGACGCTTTTGGTTATTGTGGATACCCACAGACCGAGCTTTACCGAGGCACCGGATCTTTTGAAGTACACCGATCAGATAGTTGTTATAGACCATCACAGAAGGGGTGCAGATTATCTGCAGGAAGCGGTTCTTACTTATCAGGAAACGTATGCCTCATCCACTTGCGAGCTGGTAACAGAGATACTTCAGTATGTAGAGGATAAAATAAAGCTCAAGCCTATTGAGGCCGAGAGCTTGTATGCGGGAATTGTTATAGATACCAAAAACTTTACCTTTAAGACCGGGGTTCGTACCTTTGAAGCCGCAGCCTTCTTAAGAAGGCAGGGCGTGGACACTGTTCAGGTAAAGCAATTGTTCCAGAATGATATCAATACCTATATAAGCATAGCGAGTGTTGTAAGGGATGCACAGGTTATAAGGGATAACATAGCCATATCTGTCTGTCCTCCAAATATGAAAAACGCCGCTTTGGTGGCTGCACAGGCAGCAGACCAGCTTATCAGCCTTGCCGGGCTGAATGCTGCTTTTGTATTTAGTTATATTAATAACGGCATAAATAACGGCATAGCCATAAGCGGAAGGTCTTTAGGAGATGTAAATGTCCAGGTGGTCTTGGAAAAGCTCGGCGGGGGAGGACATATGACTGTCGCTGGAGCACAACTTCAAGGCGTATCGATAGAGGAAGCCAGAAAAAGCCTTTTGACAGCACTGGATGAATATTTTGATGAAATCAGCAAGCAAAATGGTTAGAATTCTGTTATTATATTATATATAAATTAAGGATTATATATAAATTAAGGAGAGATACATATGAAGGTCATTTTAAAAGAGGATGTCAAAGGTGTGGGCAGTAAGGAAAGCCTTGTAAATGTGAGTGACGGGTATGCCAGAAATTATTTGATTCCAAGAGGATTGGCTGTTGAGGCTACATCTGTGAACATAAATGTTATGAAAACAAAAAAAGAGGCCGAAAAATCGAAAAAGGACCGTGAACTGGCACAGGCAAAAGAACTTGCAGAAAAGCTTAAAAACGTTGAGGTTGTGATTAAGGCCAAGGCCGGAGAAAACGGGAAGCTTTTCGGCTCAATAACGGGCAAGGATATATCCGATTACCTGAAAAAGAACCATAAATTTGATATAGACAAGAAAAAAATTGCACTTTCAGATTCCATTAAGGCATTGGGAACCTATGAAGCGGAAGTGAAGCTTTATTCGGGAGTGAGCACAAAGCTGACCGTAAAAATTGAACAGGGCGAGTGATAGATTATGGATCTGGGTTCGTTGGGAAGGATACCCC
>DAOOJC010000288.1:0-3176 GCA_035384905.1 Acetivibrio sp.
GGCTGTTGTAATAAACATATCATCATCACTATCTGTAAGAAGTTTTTCTATCTCTGCTATCAGCTCTGCCGGTTTGTCACCCTCTAAGTTCAAAAGCAAAGCCCTTTCTTCGATACTTAATATGCCGCCGGTTGAAAGCTTCTTGATTGTTTCACTCTCTGAATTTAAAGTATTCTCAAAATAATTCATAACCGCCCTCCTACCTCTCAAAATCTTTTTGATTTACCTTTTCATTATGGGAAATTGTATGCCCCTGCTCCGCTGCCTTTTGTTTAGCAATAGCAATTTTTTCAGCTATACCGCCGGTCTGTTGGTCTTTATTGGTCTTTTGATTCCTTTCCAGAGGATTCATACCTAAAGCGATCTCTCTCCCATCGGGTATACCGTCACCGTCCGTATCACTGAGATAAGGATTAGTATTATAGTAATACATTTCGTCATAATCGCTTATACCGTCACCATCTGTATCAAGCTCTTTGAGTTTATCTTTACGTATGTCATCTAAGGTTGATTCAGAAACTTCCTCTATTGGCATATCTTCATTACTCATAATTACAACTCCTTTTGAGCATTTTTAGCCTTACTTTTTTGGGGGGTACTCTGTTCGGCAGCTTTCTTTTTAGCGTCTTTTATTCTACTGGTAATATCCTTTTTGTTTCCGTAAAGCCTATCCATTGCAGCCTTTGTCACTACCCATGTAGTACCTACTTTTTTTATTTCCCCTTCTTTGAACCTTCCCCTTTGAACCGCCTTTCTTAATGTGCTGCCATCCGTTAACCCATACATTTTTGTTGCTTCTGAAAACGTATATAACTCTGAAAAATCTTTATCTATACTCATAATCAGACCACCTTACAGTTAAAATTGTTACCACCCCTCATTATATACTGTTTTCCTTAGTTCTATCAAATTTTGATTTCCCTATTTCCCTGTTATGCTGTGAATTAGCTTTCTCTTGGGCTTCAACAACTCTTTCCTTGATACTTTTGTTTCCGATTGAGGAAGTTTCCTTTTCAGAGTACAAGGAACAGCCGGAATCAAGACTACCGCAATAATGCCCCTGCCCCCAATTACATTTCCCGTCCTTTGCATTAAAATTCTGTGCGACTATGTAAGGTGTGGGGTCTTTAATGTTAAGAGGATTATTTTCTTTGGGTATGCTTCTTTGCAATAAGGCATACTCCCTTCCTTGACGCAGAACATTTACGGTAGTGTTGGGGGAACCCTCTATTTCATAACTCGGAAACTCATGTTTCTTACTGGTAAAAGCAAATATACCCTTTTCATCCTTGAGAGTGGATAAAGATATATCCTTTACCTTTATACTGTTCAATAAAGAATTGGTATCATCAGAACCGGCAGCCTTGATAAAATCATTAGAAAGCTTCACCATATAATGTGTTTTAGAAGGACTATTCGGCTCTTTAAGCTGACTTAATTCAATCTCAATTCTTATAGCTTCCTTCAAAATCGAATTTCTATCCATGATTATCTTTCCTCCAATCTTTCTTTCTTACTTTTTGTAGTAGTCTTACTCTGTTTTTTAGCCTTATCCTTCGCTGCAGCCATCCTGTCAGCAATACCCTTACTGCTTTTTGAAGTAGAACGCTTGCCTTTTTGAGCTATTTCCTTATCTTTGACTAATGACTGTTTATATTGCTCTAAAGCATAAGCCCATTCGCAAGTAGGTTTCACTCTGTTATAACCAACTTTTGATTCAACAAGTACCCTCTCATCACGAACAGTACCCACGTATTTCATACCTTCAACCATACTGCATAAACGTTCTACAGGGTCATACTGAACACCGTTAATGTAATGTGCTGCCTTTTTGCTGATACTTTCAAGTTTACCGCTGCCGTCACCTTTTCCATCTGCGGTAAGTGTGCCAATTGCAACATGGTTAAACTGGTTACATGCGTCTGTAACAAAGAAATAATCTCCGTTGTCTTTCTTAAAAATGAAGTAGTCCTGTTTACCGCTATATTCATCATTCTGTAAGTTAATAAGAAATTCCCTTAGTTTATTTACGCCAGTGTTATCCTTTGTAGATGATTTATCTGTATTCTCCGAAGGTACAGTTTCGATATTACCTAATTTTTCTTGTGCGGCTGCGTACTCTTGTAACCACTTAGGTAAATCCTCAACAGACCTGTAAACTATCCAAGTATCACCATTTAGCCCCTGTGTATCAGAACCCCATATCCTTTTCCAACCGGTTTCTTTTTGAAACTGAATAGCTTCTTTATCTTGACCGCCGGAACCGGCATAAAAAAACTTGTAGTTATCATCTTTAGATAACTCTTTTACTGTCAGCTCCTTTTCAGCTTTCAACATATCTACAGAAGATTTAAGCTGTGATATTTTATCTTGTGTCATCTCAATTTCTTTTACATTTTCAAGGTATGGAACAAAAGTATCAAGAATCCACTGCATTTTCTCTTTACTTTTTTCATCACCTGTTTTAAATTCTTCAATATCTTTAAGCTCATGGTTTGCGACAAGCCTTATATGGTCAATAACCCCTCCGTCACCATCCCCTATATCCTGTCTGCCGGTGTAGGTATGGTTTTCACCATCCATAGGAAATTCGATTTGAAATTTAGTTTTGAAATAAGGGTAGTAATCGCCTTTGGCTTCTGCTTCCTTCTTTAATTCAAAAACTTGCCGGTCGTATCGTTTGATTTTTTCATCAAAAATGGCAAGGGAATATTTTTCGTTCTCCTTAAAGGCTGTATGCTCACTCCAAAGAACAGTAACAACCGGCATATCAAGCAGCGGCTTTTTGTCGGAACCTTGAAGCTCATTCATGGCTTGTTCCAGATTATTACTTGCTTTAGAGCTGATTTCTTTAAACTCAACAATATTCATCCAGTCATCTTTCTTTATACCGGCAATACCACCCTTAGAAAAATGCTCCGAAATTTCATCTATGCTTTGGGGTATGGATTCTGTATTATCTTTATGAAGCAGATAAACAGGATCATCCTTGCCGAAAAGCTCCAAAGCTTTATCTTCACCTAAAGGCAGCATTTCAGAACCCTTAACATACTCATAGCCGTACTTCATCATGTCAGATACCTTCAATGTGTCGGGCATTGGCTGAACCGGCTCATTAATCAAGTTCATATCATGCCAACCTTTATTCCATGCTTCAAGATAAGGTTTAGATTCGC
>DAOOJC010000289.1:0-3174 GCA_035384905.1 Acetivibrio sp.
AAGCCGATGTGTGGCTTGATTTCCTGAATAAAAACGATATCAGTTGGTGTAACTGGTCATTAACCAATAAAAACGAAACTTCCGGTGCCTTCACACCGTTTGAACTCAATAAGACTGAGGCAACCGATTTAGATCCCGGAGAAGATCAGGTATGGGATCTTAAAGAGCTAAGTGTTTCCGGTGAATATGCCCGGGCAAGAATAAAGGGTATTCCTTATGAGCCCATTGACCGCACAATAAGAGAAGATTATACAACAGTAGTTTGGGATTTTGATGACGGAACGGTTCAAGGATTCGGCATAAATGGCGACAGCCCTATACAAGAAGGAATAGAACTGACAAATTCAGGTAATGCCCTTAAAATATCAGGCCTTGATGCCAGCAACGATATTTCCGACGGCAACTACTGGGCAAACCTCCGTATCTCCGCAGACGGCACAAGTGCCCGCCCGGATATTTTCGGAGCCGAGAAACTGACAATGGATGTTATTGTGGAAGAACCCACAACCGTATCCATAGCAGCCATTCCCCAAAGCTCAACCAATGGCTGGAGCAATCCTTTGAAAGCCTGTAAAGTAAATGCAGAAGATTTTATCGAACAGGAAGACGGTACATATAAAGCACTATTAACCATTACAACAGCGGATTCGCCGAACTTTGATGCAATTGCAAAGGACGAACAGGACAGTATAATGACCAATATAATTATGTTCATCGGTACAGAAAATGCTGATGTCATATACCTGGACAATATTTCCGTATCCGGGAACCGTGCAGTTGTTGAAGAACCGGTTGTGCATGATCCTTTGGGAACACCGACATTTCCTTCTGATTTCGAAGACGATACCCGCCAGGGATGGAACTGGGATGTTGCCTCCGGGGTTAAAAGTGCATTGACCATCGAAGAGGCAAACGGCTCAAAGGCCATCTCCTGGGAAGTAGCTTATCCCGAGGTTAAGCCTAGTGACGGATGGGCTTCCGCTCCCCGTATCATGCTGGCAAATATTAATACAACCCGTAAAGATAATAAATATCTTACCTTTGATTTTTACTTGGAACCTGTTCGTGCAAACTGGGGAGTTCTTTGCATTAATCTCGCCTTTGCACCACCTAGTCTCGGTTATTGGGCACAGGCATCGAAAACCTTCAATATTCCTTTGGATTCATTATCCGATATGGAAAAAACCGAAGACGGACTCTATCTCTTCAAGGTCAGCTTCGATTTGGACGATTTAATGGATGACAAGGTATTTGAATCCAATACTCTTTTAAGAGATATCACCATTGTTGTAGCCGACGTAGAAAGTGATTATGCAGGAAAAATGTATCTGGACAACATAAAGTTTGAACCCGAACCGGCATCTTATCTGATTAGTATTGATGAGACTTCCCACGGAAGTATTGTTGCAAGTTCTGTGTATGCAAAAGCAGGCTCGGTCGTAGACCTTACAATAACCCCAGATTCCGGTTATCGTCTCAAATCCGGCTCCCTTAAGTATAATGACGGAGAATCGTATACGAAAATAAGCGGAACAAGCTTCATCATGCCGGAATCCAACATAACCATATCACCGGTTTTCGAAAAGAAATCATCAGGCAGTAGCAGCAAAGGTTCGGGATCATCCTCGAATACAGTGCCGGATGTGTCACCCACACCTACTCCAACTGCAACACCTGATTCTACTACTATTCCTAATACTCCTATCCCAGGTGTTTCAGGAGATAAGGAAAACACAGTACAGGCCGTTGTCTATGCTGGTGCTGAAACCGACAGCGATGGAAAAGCCATAGCTTCAATTGATATTGAAAAAATAACCGGTGCAATCGACAAGGCTTTGGAAGAAGCAGCAGAACAAGAAAAGGGACTGTCCTCCACAGTTAAAATCAATGCAGAAGCAGCAAAGGATGCAAAATCCGTTGAATTAAGCATTGCAAAAGATGGTATCGATTCTCTTTTGGAAAAGGGATTTGAGAATATAATAATATCTACGTCACTGGCAACCATCATCTTGGATCAAAAAGCTTTATCCGAAATTTCTTCTTCCGCAACAGAGGACGTTAAGATTACAGTTTCTTCTGTCGGCGTGGAGAATCTTTCCGACGAGGCAAAGAATATAATCGGTGACAGACCCGTTCTTAGCTTCAGCGTAACGAGTGGCGGCGAGACCATGGCTGATTTTGAGGGAAATATAACAATAGAAATTCCTTATACCCTTAAAGATGGTGAAGATGCAGCTGCTATAGTTCTTTATTCCGTCAATGCCAATGGCGAACTTGAAATTGTTAAGGATTGCATATACAACAAAGACACAAAAAGCTTTACAATTAAAGATGCTAAGCTTTCGCAGTACGCAGTTGGTTACAACAAAATCGAATTTTCCGATGTATCCGGTTGGTACGAGGAATCAGTAAACTTCCTCGCCGCAAGGAATATAATAAAGGGCAAGGAAAAGGGGTTATTTGCTCCAAATGCAAACATCACAAGAGCAGAGTTTGTTCAGATACTCGCCAATTTGGCAGGAGCTGACCTCAGCAAGTATACAACCTCCTTCTTTGATGATGTAAATACCGACGACTGGTTCTTCGGTGCCGTGCAATGGGCATACGAAAGCGGTATTGCCTATGGCTCCAATGGCAAATTCAATCCCAATGCCAATATAACCCGTCAGGACATGGCAGTTATGCTCAATCAGTTTAATGAAAAGGTAGCAGGCTATACCTTGGAAAAGGTAAACGAGCCTGTTGTATTCGATGATGACAGCGAAATAGCAGAATATGCAAAAGCAGCGGTAGCAGCTATGCAAGAGGCTGGAATCATATCCGGAAAGGGCAATAACATGTTCGATCCGAAGGCCAATGCAACAAGGGCTGAAGCATCATCCATGATTGCTTTACTTATGCAAAAAGCAGCTAAATAATGTGTAAATAGAAATAAGCGGCGGGTTTGTTGTAATCCTGCCGCTTGCTTTTTATCTCGTGTACTATTGGGTGTGCAACACAACATTGATACTTTCTGCCCACAGACGATTATATAAATTTGCAAGCCTTATATGGAGATAATTCACCTTTCCTTCTTTCTATTACCCTCTTCAAGTATCCACAACTAAAAGGGTATTATTAGTCGAGTAAACCCGGGGACTTTCACCCCGAGCTTCTCACAGAACCGTACGTGAT
>DAOOJC010000290.1:0-3159 GCA_035384905.1 Acetivibrio sp.
CACCATCATCTGTGCTATTTTTTCAAGGGTCGCTTCTTCCTTAGTCATTTCTCCGACCTTTTCTCCGTCACGAAGAACTGTAATATTGTCGGCAACTGCAATTACCTCATCCAGCCTGTGGGTAATAAATATTATGCTTATACCCTTATTGGCAAGATTTTTCATTGCTTCAAGAAGTTTCTCCGCTTCGCTCTCAGCCAGAACAGCCGTTGGTTCGTCAAACACCAGCACCTTCATGTTTTCCTTATCTATTTCTCTGGCTATTTCTATAAATTGCATATAGCCTACAGGCAGACCTGCCACAGGCAGCCAATCATCTACAGTCATTCCAAGCTCTTTCAATGCTTTATTGGCATCTCTCCTCATAGCAGGTATGTCCAAAGTTTTTAAAAGTGGACCAAGGACTTTACTTACAGTATTATCCTTAAGTATTTCACGATTCAGCTTTATGTTCTCCGTTATCGTAAAGCCCGGCATCAGCATGAATTCCTGGTGTACCATGCCGATCCCAAATCTAATAGCCTCATTGGGGGTTTTTATTTCAATTACTTCACCATCAATTAATATTTCACCTTTATAGCCACCGGTGTTCTGAATTACCGGCATACCAAAAATAATATTCATAAGTGTGGATTTACCCGCACCATTTTCACCAACCAAGGCATGTATCTCTCCCGGATTCAGCTTTAGATTGATACCATTCAAAACCCTGTTTCCGGAATATTCTTTTTCTATATTTCTTAGCTCAAGAACGTATTGTGCCTCATTTTCTTTCGGCATTGATATCCTCCTCTTTTCTGAGTTTGATAATCTTATCTATAAGTCCAATATTCAATAAATATCATGCATAAGGTTGCCGCTTAAGCGACAACCTTATGCAGATATACGTACAATATAAATCTTTCTAGAATGTTATATAATCAGCAAGAACCATATAGAAGTTCTCCTGAACGACGTCATTCAACTTATAGTTGTCAAAGTGAATTGTGTATCCGTCTGATACTTTTGCATAGGCAGCCTTGAGAGCTTCCGGATCATTCTTTGCCTTTAATTCGCCATTAATATACATTATGCCGTATTCGACAAGAGCTGCTGTAGAAACCATTGATATCGGGAATGCATAGGATGAGAATCTCCCTGAAACACCTTTTTCAGCAAGCTTTGTCTTGATCTGCTCAACCATGTATTCAGAGTCTCCGCTGTGGCCTTCCAATGAGACACCCAGTGCTCCGGGATATCCATGGAATGGGCTTGGGCAGCACTGCTGAGCAACTATAGCGCCCTGCTCAATACTTGCCTTAAGTAATGGCTCCTGCATAGCACAGTTTGTGCTGAAGAAGTTAGTATCTTTTCCGTATTCAGCAACTTTTCTCGGAATATCTTCCAGTATAAACTGCTGTGCGCCTGGAACTCCGGCATCCCCTGTCGGGTCTGGAGCTGTCGCATCAACAAACTTTATTCCAAGTCTTTCACATTCCTTAACCATTATTTCTCTTCTCTGAACTATAAGAGGATAAGACATATGTCTTGGGAAGGAATAGTGCACAAATGTCTTAGCACCCATTTTCTTTGCCTGCTCGGGCATCATATAACCCTGTGCCGCTTCATCTGCTGTAACTGCAACGTCAC
Organism: Acetivibrio sp.; assembly: GCA_035384905.1. GTDB lineage: Bacteria > Bacillota > Clostridia > Acetivibrionales > Acetivibrionaceae > Hungateiclostridium. The sequence continues at coordinate 1,630 of DAOOJC010000290.1, forward strand.
ACTTTGAGGCGATTACGTCGGTTTCGCCCGGCTGGTAAGCAAGAATCAGTACGTCAGGTCTTACTTCTCTAACCTTGTCAAATGCTGCGGCAGCACCCTGTACAGACTGGTTCATGATAAGAACCTTAACGTCGGGATCTGATACGAGACCAACAGCGTTGGATATAAGAGTTTCCTGCTCCTTTGTAAATGCATCCGGATATGTCTGTGATACAATCATGCCCGGGTATTTCTTGGCAGCAGCTTCCATTGATCTGAATTCTTCCTCGTTCTGTGAAACAGTTCCTGTGTAAATTGCGATCTTGGCTTTTGCTGCTTCAGCTGCCGGAGCTGCAGCTTCTCCTGCCGGTTCTGCGGCTGCCGGTTCTGCCGGTTTGGCACATGCAACAGCACTGAATGCCATTACAAGAGCTAATACTAGAGCTAATACCTTTTTCAATAGATTCCCCTCCAGTTAATATTTATTTATTAGCCTGAAAATGTAACTTCTCAGGTACTAATCATAAAAAAATAAGCAATCATATAATATGTGACCTTAAAATATGGTTTCATATTATATAAATTGCTTATTCCATTAATTTTAATTATTACCTATTTTTATAACATATTTCTCTATTTTATAATATATTTCTCTGAAAAATCTTTAGAGGGGAAATAAAAAGGCTTTATCTACCGAAGCTTATATTTATTCTTGGGTCTTCCCAACTGTCCATAAATAGGAATAATTTCAATCTTTTTTTCATCAAGGAGATAGGATACATATCTGTGTACCGTCTGGTATGCAAGAGTGAGACCGTTAGCTATATCTTCTATTGTTAGTCCTGCCTCATGTTCTTTCAAATAATCACATATAATACTCAAGGTTGCTGGACTTATTCCTTTTTCTATATAAACCTGTTTTTTTTCTGCAATATATTTCTGTTGAACTTCATTGATTCTTAGATTCATTTTTATACGGGAAATCAAATCCGGCGACCTTATCGGCTTAACTGCAAAATCCGTTGCTCCTGCAGCTATAAATTTCTCTGCTATCTCCTGTCTCTCATCAACTGTCAACACTAATATCGATATTGCATTATCCAACTGCCGGATTCTTTACCGTAGTCAAGCCATCCCAATCAGGCATGTGATAGTCCACAATTGCAAGATTTGGCTTGTGAACTCTGCACAACTCATAACCTTCCCTGCCGTTGTGTGCAGTTGCTGCTTTCCAGCCTCCAAACGCACATATCTCTTTGATAGTATAAAGAATATCAGATTCGTCATCAATTATTACAATTTCAAGTTTATCATTTATTGTCAACTGTATCACTCCTCCTAAAATCTTCAATACATTCAACTGACGGCAGGAATATAGTTACTGTAGTTCCGGAACCCTTTTGGCTCATAATATCTATTGTTCCTGCATTATCCTCTATAATTCTCTTTGCAAAAGGCAGTCCTAATCCTGATGTGTTATTTGTCGAATATCCTACATCCCATATTTTTATGAGGTTTGCTTCCTCTATGCCTACTCCGTTATCTCTGATA
>DAOOJC010000291.1:0-3144 GCA_035384905.1 Acetivibrio sp.
GCAAGGTGTCGGAAACGGTTTTATTCGATGCTGTTATATTGCTTTTGGCAAGGCTAAGGCTCGGAGATGTTCTGTAAACCTCCACGGTGCTGTTTACACCTGCAAACCTTGACAGGTTGAATGTAAAGTTTTCGCTGGATGACTTATTGTCATTGGTTGCCACAATAACAAGCTTCTTTTTATCCGGGCTTATTGCCGCAATTGTTTTTTCATTATTGGCACCAATAATTGTATAACCGGGCCTTATAAACCTGCTGTAATTTGCGTGCATATAGAATTTTTCCGTAAGGGTAAAGGTTTGGGCCGCATCATCTACATAAATACTTCCCCAGTTGCCTCCGTCTATTATCTGCCAATCCAGCCATGCTACACACTGCAATTCTTTCAAGTCGGTAACAATACGTTTTGACAGCATTATACACGAATCGGCCATATCGCCGTTAAAACTCAGCGGACCGGATTCCGACTGCCATATTCTAAGTCCTTTGGATTTTGCAAGGTCTCTGAGCTGAGTTCTTTTTGAGCCGTAATAAGAATGCACATTAACCTGGGACATATAGGACAGAGTAGTTGAGTCATAAGACTGAAGCCCCGAAAGACCGATGTCAATATTGGTTTCATCGGCAGCACTGACGGTTGTCCCGGTCAATCCTTTGGCGTTTAATTTCTCTCCCACCTCTTTAATAATTCTCTGTTGATTTGCAAAGGTAAAGGAGCAACCTTCCTGTCTGTTACCGGTCTTCCACCAGTCTGAAGTGGGTTCATTCATGGGCTCTAGAGTCCTGAAGGTAATACCCCATGCATCCCTGAAATGCTTTACCACCTCAGTAAGGTAATCGGCAAAATCGTCATAATAATCGTCTCTTAAATTATTGGAACCATCGGAGGTTCCGGAAGCACAGCCGCTTTTTGTCATCCAGTACGGAGGAGAGTTGGAGAACGCTTCGAGTATTATTTCCGATCCATAATACTCCCCTCTTTCTATCAGCCGGTTAAGCACAGCCCTTTGAGTGGCATCCGCATTCCAGTTCCACGAACGGTCTGCATTCTGATATCCTTCAATATCCGCATAAACCCTCATATGATTATGTCCGGGATTTTCTCCGCCGCCGATGTTGTACCTGAATATATTATATCCCATACCGTCGGTCGTGCTGACAATTTTTTCAATCAATTTGTTCCTGTTATCGGCCGACCAGTGGCCAATCTGGTTTCCCCACCAGCATAAACTTGCTCCCCAGCCTTCAATGGTTTGATAGGTTGCATCAGGGTCAATGGTAACAGTTGTTGCTGCACTGGTTATTATAGGATTCTGAAAGCATATTACCATTAGGAAAACCAATACAACCGCCAATGCAAGCTTTCTTGAATTATTCATAAAATCCCCCCTTTAAAATCGTTTATATAAAGGCGATAAATGTGCCCCACTTCCATAAGCGGCAGCTACAGATTTGCCCGAAGCAGTGGAGTGTACATTTATTTAATACACCATAGGCAGTGTTTTAATTTTGCCCAAAAGATACCTCTTAAGTATTGTTAAATCCGTTGAGTCTATACTTCCATCCAAATTAAAATCGCATACCTGCTGCCAGTTTGGTGCCATTGGAACACTCTTTCCAAGCAAGTGCCTTTTCATAAGTGTCAAATCCGTTGAATCGACAAAACTGTCTCCATTTATATCGCCATAAATTAAGTTGTTAGGCGTGGCAGTAATTGTAGGTATTGGTGTCGGTGTCGGTGACTGTGTCGGTGTTGGCGTTGGTGATTGTGTTGGTGTTTGGGTCGGAATATATATAGCATTTTCTCCGTCGGCAACCAGTATCCCGAAATCCGGGGTACCGTCAGCTTTCCAATTCACTATTTGTGCCCGGGTGTGTCTGTTTGGGTCATACAAAGGATCACCTGTTATATCCCGGTAGTTCCTCGCATGATATACCATAATATCCACTTTTCCATCCGGCGAAGTGGTAAAGGAATTGTGTCCCGGTCCGTACTGCCCTGTGGATGTATTGCTTAAAAATACAGGATTCGGCGATTTGTGCCATGATTTCGGATCCAATAAATCACTGTTATCCGATGCAGTCAGCAATCCCATGCAGTAGTTTGAATCTGTGGCACTTGCTGAATAAGTCATAAATATTTTTCCGTTCTTCTTTATTACTGCAGGGCCTTCATTAACCGCATAACCCACCTTTTCCCAGGAATACTGAGGTGATGCAATCATAACCTGACTTCCGGTTATGGCAAGAGGCCCATTCATTTTTGCAATATAAATATTGCTGTTACTTGCTATATTGGGATCTTTCTGAGCCCATACAAGGTACCTGACCCCTTTATGCTCAAAGGTAGTTGCATCAAGGGTAAAAGACTCCCAATCGGTCTTTAATTTACCTCTTTCCACCCAAGTTCCGCTAACAGGATTTAAATCCGAGCATTCAAGCACATACAAGCGTATATCAAAGTAATTACTGGATGTTCCTGCTGAAAAATAAATATACCATTTTCCATCAATGAAATGAATCTCAGGAGCCCAGATATGCCCTCCCATAACTCCGCTGGAGTGCCTTTTCCATATTGTCTTAGGTGTAGCTGTTGACAGCCCCTGCAAAGTTTTCGCCCTTCTGAGCTCTATTCTGTCATACTCCGGTACGGATGCCGTCATATAATAATAACCGTCGGTATGCCTGTAAACCCAGGGATCAGCACGCCGTCTGACTATTGGATTTGTCACAATAACCGAATCTTCAGCCTTGTCAGGATCCACAGATGAACCGTCAATCACTTTAAATGTTGCATCCTCTCTGTCAAGACTCGTTACAATTTCATCCAACCTTAACAGGTAATCATAATGCCTTATATATCTGTCAGGAAAATTATACGACTGAAAAGAAGTGTATGAAGAATCCGCAAGCCTCGGAACCATTTTAAAGGTTGCATCTTCAGCAAAAATTGCGGTCCCGTCGTTCTTTTCCAATCTAAAATCATAATCCCAGTGTCTTAAGTAGTATCCCGGATGATTGACAGATTGAATAGAAACATACCCGTCTTTGCTATTGGCCAGGCCCGGAACCAGTTCCCATTGGGCATCTGTTTCCGGGGTAACATTTTCGTCTATCCTGACATCAAAGTCTGCATTCCTTACAT
>DAOOJC010000292.1:0-3142 GCA_035384905.1 Acetivibrio sp.
CAAAACAAGATAGCGGCAATGCTAAAACCCGGCATGATACCTGCTGAGATTTATAGAGACGTAATGGAAAGTCTTGATGAGAGTTTCAAACAGAACTTTATGGGGTTCAAGGAACGCAGAGTCAAGTTTTTGGGACATGGAATAGGCCTGCATGTCGATGAGGAGCCGGTTATTGCCGAGGGCTTTAATGAGCCGCTTTTGGAGGGAATGTTGCTGGCTTTGGAGCCTAAAAAGGGTATTGAGAAAGTAGGAATGGTGGGAATTGAAAATACTTTCAAGGTTACCGGGCAGGGCGGAGTGTGCATAACCGGGGATAACCCCGGATTGATACCTGTATTTTAGGTATAAGGCATCAGGGGGCAGAAATAGCCATAAATAGAGGAAAAAGCATAGATATGGGAGTGAGTCATATCATAACAGAGAATGTAACGGATGGTAAGAATAGTGTTCAATACATCCTTTCCAGAAGCAAACGGAAGACTGTGGGCATAAAATTGAATGAAAAGGGAGAGGTGAGTGTATCGGCTCCTTTGGGATTGCCGGACAAACAGTTAAGGGAGATTATTATTAAGAAGATTCCGTGGATAGTAAAAAAACAGGAAGAGCTAAAACGTAAATACAACGAGTCAGGTGAACAAAAAAAGTTTATAGATAGCGAAGCCTTTTTGTATCTTGGAAAGGAGTACACCTTGAAAATACAGAGAGGTTCAGCTTCTGAAAATGTTGCATTTTGTGATAATGACATTGTTGTTTCAATAACCGGGGATACAGCCGAAAATGAGAATATAGATGAGGAAGAACGGGCTAAAACCATAAAAAAAATTCTAAGAGGCTTTTATATAAATCGGTTCCTCGAAGTCATTAAGGATAGGATAGATAATTACGCTCCTAAAATAGGTGTATATCCTAAAAAAGTTACAATCCGGGAGCAAAAGACCCGGTGGGGAAGCTGCAGCAGCAAGGGAAATATCAGCATTAACTGGAAGCTCATAATGGCACCTTCTAAGGTCATTGACTATGTTATTGTACATGAGTTGTGTCATATGAGAGAAATGAATCACTCCAAGAATTTTTGGAATATAGTAAGTGAAGTATGTCCTGACTTCAAAGAGAGTCAAAAGTGGCTCAAGGATAATGGGCACCGCATGACAATATAAATTTAGGTTTATATCAAGCCTCCGTCTTTGAGTGACGGCCGGAAAATGGACTTTCTGGCAGTACTGCAACAGAGGACATGTTAAGGGAATAGGCACGTATGTGGATATTAACTGTTTTTCCGGGACAACGGAGGAACTTCTTGAATTGGCGAAATAATGCTAAACACAAGGGGATGAGTAGTTGAAGCTTTCACAGATGGAACAGTATATAAGGAACATTGAATTGAACAGACAAAAGGTGGATTCTTTTAACCGGTATCCTTTTAATTTGCCGTCGATACGTACCCTGACAAAATTGGAGTTCCACCCGTGTGTTACATATATTGTCGGAGAGAACGGCAGCGGAAAGTCAACGGTTCTCGAGGCAATTGCCGTTGCGACCGGTTTTAATCCTGAGGGCGGCACAAGAAATAATAATTTTTCCACCCGGGCTTCCCATTCCGATTTGAGCGATTATCTGACAATTGTCAGAGGAGTCAGGCGACCTTTGAATGGCTTTTTTCTTCGGGCAGAGAGCTTTTATAATCTGGCAACGGATATTGAAGAGCTTGATAAAGATGAAAGGGGACCGAGAATAATTGATACCTACGGCGGTGTTCCGCTGCATGAACAGTCCCACGGAGAAGCGTTTTTTGCGGTATTTATGAATAAATTCCGCAAAAGGGGCATTTATATTCTGGATGAACCGGAATCGGCATTGTCTCCCTCAAGGCAGATGGCAATGATTTCAAGAATGCATCAACTGGTTGAAGAAGGCTCTCAGTTTATTATTGCGACCCACTCTCCAATAATAATGTCATACCCTGACTCAATCATTTACCAGATAAAAAACGGTTTCGAGAGGGTTAAATACAATGAAACCGATAACTATCAGATAATGAAAGCTTTTGTTAACAACACAGAAAAAATGCTTGGTATACTTATGGGATAAGATGAAACTGTCTTCATGCACTGCCAAAATCGAGGCACAAGTTATGCTAGCCCAGCTTTCTTTTCATTGAAACGGAGTCCTGTATGTCTTTGCTTTTTTGCTGGATTAGGTCTTTCCACACATTCAGCTGGTTTTGAGCAGCGTTTTCCCAGGTACAGTCTTTAACCATATTTAGGGCATTTCGACTCATTTTGTGCCTTAGTGTCTCATCGGTTGAAAGTTTCAACACAGCAGACACAAACTCATCTACGGCACCGGTATTTACAAGAATCCCGGTTTCATTGTTGTAAACGAGTTCTCCCACACCCCGCTCATCCGGGCCAACCACAGGAAGTCCGCTGGCCATGGCTTCCCATACGGTCAAAGGGTGGTTTTCCTTATTGGATGCTGTAATAAATATATCACATGCAGAGTAGTATTTGGGCGTTTCTTCGTTTGGGATTCTTCCGATGAATACGGTATCGGAATACTGAGAAGCCCATGATTTTACCCTTTCTTCATCGCTTCCGCAGCCAACTATTACAAAACCGCATTTGTCGGTAACCTTGCGGGTTTCATCGAAAACTCTAAGGAGGGTGTCAATTTGCTTGTCAGGGGTTAACCTCCCGATATAAAGTACCTTTATTTTATCTTTGAGAACATCAAGTTCTTTTATTTCCTGTTTTTGATACGGGCTGAACTTTGATACGTCTATTCCGAGAAAACGGCCGTAATGGGTGTTTTTTATCCCGCACTGTTTTAAAAACTGTTCGGCGTTTTTGGAAGGAACGAGAGTCAGATCGTAGCTGTTGTTTATCCAGGTTATCAGCTTTGTGAATACTCTTTCGATGCCGGGTATTCTAAGTAAAGGAATCTGTTTTTTGTAGTCCGAAAAGTATGCTATCCAGTTTGTGTGATAGAGGCTTGTAATGGGAATGCCCAGTTTCTTGGCGGCATTTAACCCTGCACGTTCCCAAAAACCCACAAAAAGACCTTCGGAGGATTCCAAATTAATTATATCCGGCTTAAAGGACATTATGTCTTCCTCTACGGTATCAAAGGTCAAAGGTTTTGG
>DAOOJC010000293.1:0-3122 GCA_035384905.1 Acetivibrio sp.
CTCTTCCAGCTCCTGTTTGGATTTTTTATCCAGCTGTTTTTCGGAAAGCATCTCATCTTTTGAATCTTCATCCATCGAACTGCCATCTTTTGAATTTCCATTTCCGATTTCAATTTTTTTAACACTTAAGACAGGCTTTACCCCGTCATTTCTCTTCTGGGTTTTAATATAAAGGTAAACCTTTTTCACCTCTCCAAACCTGTCGGATGTGTAGTCTTCATTGATAATTACATCAGCCCGTGCATCTTCGATACCCTTAACCTCTTTTGTTATTGACTCCAATTGTTCAATTATCTTATCCCTGTATAAATTGGTTATTTGCTTTATTTGATTTTCTTCCAAAACCCCGCTACTTGCCATTATTTCCTTTTTGTCTATGTAGTTGCTGTCAGCCATTTGCATTTCCCTCAGCATAATTTCTTTGCCGAGAACTTTAAGAACAGGGTTTATCAAAGCAATTACCAGTATGAAACCGGAAACCAGGTTTACCATCTTTTTCATTTTGCCTGAAGGTATCAGCATTTCAATAAGTATGACAAGCATTACAACAGTTATGGTATTTACAACCCAATTTTTTATAAACTCTATCATTTTCTCCTCCGTACTTCTTAAAATTTATTGCCTGACTCAAGCAAAATAATTTTACAAGGTTTAGCCGCAACTCCCCGTACTTTTTTGAATTAATTATCTGACCATGACAGAAATGTTACTTGCCAGTATCAGCACCGTAACGGTTATCAAAAACATGAACGCCACCGATGCAACCGTTCCCAATATATATGTCATTGAGCTTGCAACTTCACCCACGCACTTTATTATACGGCCGTCAGCAAGGGGTTCAAGAAGGACGCAGGTCAACCTGTATATGAGTATAACCGCTAACATTTCCACTATCGGAATAAGGCAAATACCGATGATTCCAATCAAAATTGCAACCCCCACAGCATTTTTAATGAGTAAAGCACAGCCTATGACCGTATCGGCCGCATCCGCCAAATATTTTCCGGCCACAGGAATAAAGGTGTTTATGGCAAACTTTGCTGTCTTGCTTGTTACACCGTCAACCACTGCCCCAAGGGACCCCTGCAGGGATACTATCGCAACAAACACTGTAAGAATTATTCCTAAGGACCATTGGGTAATATGTTTTAAAAAAGCCGAAAACCGCGTAATTTGTATTTTATCCGATACATTATCCACGATGGATATTATGGTTGAAAAGACAATAAGCGGTATAAGCACGTTTTTTATAATTGTCGCACTCACCTGCACCACCATGACAAGTATAGGCTGCAATGCACCTCCCGAAGCAAAATTCCCCGATGAAACCAGCAGTGTTATCAAAACTGGTATCGAGGCATACATGAAATTTACCATTCCGTCTATTAACTCTATCCCCGATTTTACTATAGAATTAAAGCTTACCAGGAGAATGGACACCAGTACTATGTAGCAAACATAAAAGGCCAGTTCCCCGGTACCCTTGTTTAAAAAAGATGTCTGGAGGTTGTTTAAAACCGCACATAATACCACCAGCACAATAAGCTTTATCAATATATCCATATTTAAGTATAGCTCTTCAAAAAGATATCCCAGAAGTCTGTTTGCCACCCCCGGAACATCGAAATCATAATTTCCCTTTGCCATATCGTTAATCATATTCTCAGGATCATAACCGGGCAGAATATCATCAAGTCTTTCATTCTTGTATTTTTCAAGCTGTTCCTCGATGTTTTTAACCTCATCGGTTTGAGTCTGCCGGTCAATGATGCCGTATTCCACGCTTTCTTCCTCTGCATAGGCTTTTTGCGAAAATTGTGACACTCCCATGCAAGCCATGGCTAATATCAATGTTACAGGTACAATGCATTTTCTTAATCCTCTTTTGTTTATCATACACCCCAACCCCATTCCTTCACCTCTAGCCTCAAGGCATAACGCTTATTATAAGGTCTAAAAGCGAGGTTATTATAGGTACTGCCAATAAAATAATTATCACTTTTCCTGCAAGCTCAACCTTCGATGCAATTGCACCTTCTCCGGCATCCCTGCACACTTCTGCACCAAATTCCGCGATATAGGCTATTCCGATTATTTTAAGCAGAGTGCTGAAATAGATCAAATCAATATTTACTTTTTGAGCATAGCTGTTTAAAAGATCCACGACTGCTGCAATTTTCCCCAGTAAAACCGTCAGTATTATGATTCCTGTAAGCAAACTGATCTGTATGGCAATTTCAGGCCTGTGTGCCTTAAGGACAATCGCAATTATTGTCGCAACCACACCCAACCCCACTATTTGAAATATTTCCACCTTAATCAACCGCCTCTTTTGTATTTATAGCTGAAACAGGGCTTTTACCGTATCAAACAGGTGTGCTATTTCCTTCACTATCATCAAAAGAACCACCACCAGTCCTGCCAAAGTAGTCATCATGGCCTGTTCTTCTCTTCCCGATTTATTCAGCAATGCATTTAGTACAGATACCAGAATACCTATTGCTGCAATCCTGAAAATCAAATCTATATTCATAATCTCATCTTTCTCCCTCATATTCTTCTACTGTAATCATTACACAAATTGGTATCGGGCAAATCCCTTTATATAGTACAAGTATATTCACTTCCACCACAAGATTAGAACAATATAATAATTATTGCCAAACCTCCAAGCACACCCAAATTTCTGTACATGGATTCATTTTTTTTCCTCAATTCCTCCGCCTTTTCTTCCTGCATTTTAAGCTGGTTTAATGTAAGTCTGATGTTTTTTATTTGTCCTTCTGTATCGGAGCTTCCCAGAAGCTTGCCGAAGGAAATCAGAATCTCTTCGTCCTCACTGTTCAAGGCCGTTTTATTTATATTCTCTTTAACTGCCTTTGTCCAGGCATCTTGTGCGTTTATTCCCGTATCGCTGTTTAAAATCTCAACAGTGTGCCCGAAAAAAGCGGATACACTGCTGTCGCTACACCGGCATATCTTCATAAAGGCCTCAGTCAGCACATTGGATAAGAAGCTTATCTCGTTTTCAAACATCTGCAAAAGTCCCTGCAAGGTTCTCAAATCCTTCGGACGTTCCGAACACTTCCGGGAATATATGTATCCTAAAAGACTGCTGGAGA
>DAOOJC010000294.1:0-3115 GCA_035384905.1 Acetivibrio sp.
TATCATAAAAGCTGCCGCAGATCCCATACTCATGCCGGCATCCAGCCATTCCACCAGCAAGGGAATCGTTCCTCCGCCACATACATATAGCGGGACACCGATAGTAGAAGCCATCAAAATTCCAAATCTTTGATCACTTCCAAACAAACGTGCAAATGAGTCTGCTGGAACATAGCGCTGAAACAGTACTGACAAAATGATCCCAATCAAAAAGTAACCACCGGTGGCCTTAATATTCCTGCCGATATTTTTGAGCAACCGTACAAGGACATTGGGATCGGTATCCCTGTTTGTCATATCTCCAAAGCTTTTAAAATTGAAGAAACTCTTCTTTCTATAAAATACATGGATAAATAAACCGGCTGTTATACCGCAGATCAGACATGAAAATAAACGAATGAGCACTGCAGTTTTGCCCAAGGCCATACTATAGATCAATAACTGTGGATTGAGTAATATGGAGCTCATCATAAAAGCTGCCAGCCAGTCGTCCCGCATGCCTTTTTTGGAAAATGAAGCCGCAATAGGTATAGTCCCATACATGCACAACGGCGAGGCTATACCTAAAATACTTGCAGGTATGATGCCAAGCAGTCCCCACCTGCTGTTCTTCATCCCAATGAAGACTGAATGGATCTTCTCCTTGCAGAATACTGATATGACAGAGCCCAACAGGATACCAAGCACCCAGTATTTAAAAATCTGTTCGAACAATACGGTAAAGTAATACCATAAATATATAAACTCCCGGCTGAGTATATCAATCATCTATTACCTCCAATTTATACTTCTGAGTCCCAAGACCGATTTCCTCAGCGTAATCGAGCGTATGCGTCCCATTCAATGATTCGATACGTCTTCTTAACCTCGCACTCTCCTCTTCATCTGCCGCATAGACCTGATCCACACAGGCCTTGTCAAGTGCGACAGGATCAAGCGAGGCCAGTATCCCGATATCCTCCATTTCCGGGTCGGCCGGATTTGAATCACAGTCGCAGTCTACGGAAAGATTGTTCATAACGCTGATATACAAGATGTTTTCCCCGGCATAATCAGCGACTGCTTTTGCCGCCTCAGCCATGGATTCAAGGAAATGGTCCTGTATGTATCCCCCATACAGCCAGGAGTTGGTGTTGCGAAGTCCGGCGTTATGGATCAGGTTCTTGCCCTTTTGAGAAGAAAAACCGATGGACATATTTTTGATCGCTCCTCCGAAGCCACCCATGGCATGACCCTTAAAGTGTGAAAGAACAACAAAGAAATCATAGTCTTTAAAGTGGGACCCTACCAGGGCTTCCTTCAGATGCTTTCCGTTTTCTATAGGCAAGCTGATTTCAGCTTCCGCATCCATAATATCCACCGATGTATACGCGGTAAATCCATGATCCTTTGCAGCCTGCATATGCATCGCAGTTGTTGCACGAAGTCCGCCGTAGGCAGTGTTGCAATCCACAAAGGTACCGTTTACCGAAAGTACAAAATCCTTTATCAGATCAGGATTCAGATAGTTATGTCCTCCCGGCTCACCCATATGTACCTTTATCCCGACTTTGCCCGTAGCTTGCCGGCCTAAGGCCTCATATATCCGTATCAAGCCCTCCGGACTGATATCCTTTGTCATGTAAACAATCGGCACGGTCTCCGAATCGGGTTCTGCAGTTGGTTCTGTATTCTCAGCCGTCTCTTTGCCATCAGTGGCTCTTTCGTCTATGATATTTTGATTTGGATTATCAACTTCAGAATTTTTTGGTGTACATCCGGATACGATTGAAAAAGCCAGCACTATCAAAAGTGCAATTAATCTACTTCGTTTCACTGTACATTCCCCCAGACTTTTTGACATATGTCATTATGACATATTATAACTGAATTGAACCTTCCTGTCAAGAGGACTAGTTTGATCCGGACAACTACCTTTCATTTTCTTTCTTCAGTTCCTGCAATATATCCACTACTTCGTTGCACCAATCGATATATGCTTTTGCTATCAACTGGCCATGTCGCAGAGTCAAATAGCTGTAATAGTCCTGCAGCTTATCAATGGTTTTGAGGTTGAAATACTCCGAAATGTTGTTATAGGTCTCCAGATGCCTTTCCTTTACTGCCTTAAAGTCGTTAATCATTTCGATGTTCTTACTTATCGGACGTATGCTTCCAAAGTATAGTCTCAAAAGGAACTCATTATGAGGATAATCCGTCTTGTCAAGCCATTCCTTCAATACTGTATATCCCTGGTCTGTTATGGAATAAACCTTTCGATAGGGTTTTCGGTCACCTTTTTCAACTCTACAGCTTGCGTTATTCTGATGTAGAAGCTTTTTCAATACAGGATAAATCTGACCATTGCTGACCTTGTAGAAATACCCTATCTCATTCTCAATTTTCTTTTTAATCTCATAACCAGAACACTCGCCAAAGCTGAGTATCCCTAAAATAACGTAATAACTGGTGTTATCTTTCATAAAATGCTCCTTTGAGTTATTTACAGTAACTTATAGCGTGTATACTATAAGTTTTTCACAATCGGCCTCTCTGATAATCGTTTATATCCTTCCAATATTTTCTCTTATAATGATATTAACATATACATAAATGGTCATGCAACTTAGCATTATAATCTCTAGTTCTACCCATACCTAGCCTTCTATCCGGAACGGATGGAAAAAACCATTTATAAACTGAAGAACGAAAAAGTATCATTGAACGGACTGTATCAGAGAGCATAGTTTGTAGAATATGTGAACACAGGTAAAATTTGCAGTATTAGCGGTAAATTTAAAGAGGACAGCCGCTCTGGTATCCCCTTACCCAAATAGAACTCACCATATAGTATAATAATAACCTGTTATAATAAAAACCTCCCACATCTTCCTTCAATTTCCGCACAATTAATCCCCACACTCTCATCTATCTGTTTGTATTTCCAAGACAGCAGTTAACTATTACCTCAAGTTGCTGCTCATTGTAGGTATAAATTAAAAGAAATTTATTTTAGACAAATTTTCAGCCACTGTTTTATTCGCTTGTAAAAGTCTTCCTTTTTCTAAATCTTCGATTGAGTGACTATCTGAACCAATAGAAACTTCAATTTGATTTAGATTCAGGTTATGAAATA
>DAOOJC010000295.1:0-3098 GCA_035384905.1 Acetivibrio sp.
ATGGTCTGCAGTCCCAGTTCTATCCACATAAAAGTCTTTCCGGCAATCTCTTCAAGCAGCGATAAAACATCATCCGGCAAGCAATCGGGTCTTGTAGCAACTGCCAATCCAACTACATCCTTGCAGGACAATGCATCTTCATACCGGGTTCTAAGCCTGTCTAAAGGAGCATAAGTATTGGTATAGCTCTGGAAATATGCAATATACTTGCCGTCAGGCCATTTTGAAGATAAGAGCTTTTTCTGCTGCTCAATCTGCTCAGCAATGCTCACATCCCTTGTTCCCGCAAAATCGCCCGAACCCTTTTCGCCGCAAAAAATACAACCTCTTGTGGCTATGCTCCCATCCCTGTTGGGACAAGTAAAACCACCATCCAAGGAAAGCTTTATAACCTTCCGTCCAAAGGTCTGCTTGAGTTCATAATCTAAAGTGTGATACCGCTTATCATTCCATTTCATTCTATTATCTCCTCATGCATACGCAATGGTCATACCTTTTCAAAACATTAATTTATTTTCTTGTCTCAACTTATTATAACAAAAAACACAGGTATCAACCACACGCGTGGGGTGCACATTGTTTGTATGTAAAAAAAACCATCACGAATTCATTTTTATATATAGGACAAACTTATTATGTTAGGAGGTTTTATACATGAAAGAAACAGTTAAGGAAGCGGATAAAAAAATTGATATTAACAAGGAAATTAACAGACTGGTAGAAAAGGCAAGTAAAGCTTTGGACAGTTTTATAGAGTTTGACCAGTCCCAGGTTGACAATATAGTTAAAGAGATGGCAATGGCAGGTCTGGATGAGCATATGAGACTTGCCAAAATGGCTGTTGAAGAAACGGGAAGGGGAGTTTATGAAGATAAAACCATAAAAAACATTTTTGCAACAGAGTATGTTTACCACAGCATCAAATATGATAAAACCGTCGGAATAATTAATGAGAATGAGTTTGAAGACTATGTCGAAGTGGCGGAACCGGTTGGGGTTGTTGCGGCTGTTACGCCGGTCACCAACCCCACATCAACCACCATGTTTAAATCCATAATCTCCATGAAGACGAGAAACCCCATTATTTTTGCATTTCATCCGTCGGCTCAAAAGTGCAGTGCAGAAGCTGCGAGAATCTTAAGAGATGCCGCCATTGAAGCAGGGGCTCCCGAAGGCTGCATACAGTGGATTGAGAACCCTTCTATTGAGGCAACCCAAGCACTTATGCACCATCCCGGCGTTGCCATGGTTCTTGCCACCGGTGGTTCCTCAATGGTAAAGGCAGCCTACAGCACCGGAAAGCCTGCTCTTGGAGTGGGTCCCGGAAATGTTCCGTGTTATATTGAAAAGAGCGTGGATGTAAAAAGAGCTGCTACCGACCTCATTATGTCAAAGACCTTTGACAATGGAATGATATGTGCATCGGAGCAAGCCGTAATAGTAGACAAAGACATCAGTAAAGAGTTCGAAGAATTCATGAAGGAAAACAAGTGTTATTTCTTAAACGAAGAAGAGATAAAAAAGCTTGAGAAAATTGCAATTGATGAAGCTAAATGTGCAATGAGTCCGGCGGTTGTCGGGCAATCGGCTTATAAGATTGCTAAATCGGCAGGCTTCGAGGTTCCGGAAGACACAAAGATATTAATTACAAAATTAAACGGTGTAGGACCGGAGTATCCATTATCCCGTGAAAAGCTGAGTCCTATTCTGGCATATTATAATTCTGACGGATGGGAGCATGGAATAAGGATTGCCGAAGAAATGGTGGAATTCGGAGGTCTTGGACATTCTGCTGTTATTCATTCCAAAAATCAGAGGGTAATTGACGAGTTTTCAAAGAGAATCAAGGCAGGAAGAATTATTATTAATTCACCGTCCACCCACGGGGCAATAGGAGACATATACAACACAAACATGCCATCCCTCACTTTGGGCTGCGGCTCTTTCGGAAGAAACTCAACTACAGCCAATGTTTCTGCTGTAAACCTGATAAACAGGAAGAGAGTCGCAAGGAGGAGAGTAAACATGCAGTGGTTTAAAATCCCCGAAAAGATTTATTTTCAGTTCGGTGCCACTCAATACCTTGAAAAAATGCCGGGTATCTCAAAAGCCTTTGTAGTTACCGACCCCTATATGGTTAAACTGGGGTATGTCGACAGGGTATTGTACTTTTTGAGAAAGAGACAGCAGTATGTGCATTGCGAAATATTCACTGAGGTTGAACCCGATCCTTCTCTGGACACGGTAATGAGGGGCTATGACCTTATGAACAAGTTCAAGCCCGACGTTATAATAGCTCTGGGCGGAGGCTCCGCAATCGATGCCGCCAAGGGAATGTGGCTCTATTATGAAGAACCGGAAACAGATTTTGCTTCATTAAGGCTTAAGTTTATGGATATAAGAAAAAGGGTCTTTAAGTTTCCGAGGCTTGGGAAAAAAGCTAAGTTTGTGGCAATTCCCACGACATCGGGCACCGGTTCCGAGGTAACATCCTTTGCAGTCATCACCGATAAAGTCAACAACACCAAATATCCCCTTGCAGACTACGAGTTAACCCCGGATGTTGCCATAATTGATCCGGAATTTGTAATGACTGTTCCTCCTTCAGTAACCGCAGACACAGGAATGGATGTCCTGACTCATGCCATTGAGGCGTATGTATCGGTTCTGGCATCGGATTTCACGGACGCCCTTGCAATAAAAGCCATTCAACTGGTTTTTGAGTATCTGCCCCAAGCATATAAAAACAATAGTAATGAACTTGCAAGAGAAAAAATGCACAATGCCTCTTGTATTGCGGGTATGGCCTTTACCAACGCCTTTTTGGGAATAAACCACAGCCTTGCACACAAGCTGGGCGGCGAATTCCATATACCTCACGGAAGGGCAAATGCAATACTATTGCCCCATGTTATAGAATACAATGCTTCAAAGCCCAGCAAGTTTGTTTCCTTCCCCAAATATGAGACATTCATTGCCGACAAGAGATACGCAGAAATTGCAAAAGCTTTAGGGCTCCCTGCTTCAACTGTGGAAGAGGGTATAAGAAGCCTTATCAAAGCGGTTAAGGATCTAATGAGAGAGCTGAATATTCCTAT
>DAOOJC010000296.1:0-3083 GCA_035384905.1 Acetivibrio sp.
ACGGAACAGTATGGGTATGGGGCAACAACGATTGTGGACAATTAGGAATCGGCTCAACGGACAGAAGGTCTGTTAAACCGGTCATGGTTGAAGGCCTTACCGGGGTAAAGTCGATAAAGGCGGACATGGAGAGTACATTGGCAATAAAAGAAGACGGATCCATATGGGCTTGGGGAAAAAATGATTTTGGTCAATTGTGTAATGGAACTGTGGATAACTGTTTTTCTCCTGTTCCTGTGCAGGTATTATTAGAAAATTGATTATTAAGAAGCTTTTTATCCATATTAAATAAACGCACCCATTATATATGGGGAGGGAGGGTGTTATGCCAAAAGGTTTACAGAATGTATTTAAAAGTATACATTATAATTCACCGGTTATACTTACAATGACATTTTTATCACTAGGAGCATTAATACTTCAATTAATAACCCACGGTCATTCGACCCTGTTATTGTTTTCGGTGTACCGCAGCAGTCCGCTGGATATTTTATCCTATTTCAGGCTTTTCGGACATGTGCTTGGCCATTTAAATTGGGAGCACTATATAAACAATTTTCTGCTTATACTGCTTCTGGGTCCAATGCTTGAAGAAAAATATGGGTCAAAGAATATGGTGTTTATGATTATAATAACTGCCCTGGTTACAGGATTGCTAAACATTATTCTTTTTCCGAATGTCCGTCTTTTAGGAGCCAGTGGCGTTGTGTTCATGCTGATATTGCTCAGTTCCTTTGTCAATTTCAAAAAAGGGAGAATTCCGCTAACCTTTATCCTTGTTGTTGTTATCTATCTGGGAGGAGAGGTTATGAACGGTCTTTTGGCAAGGGACAATATTTCACAGTTAACACATCTTGTTGGAGGTATCTGCGGAAGTGTTTTCGGTTTCAGATGGTCAGAAAGGCACCAGCCATCGGCAAAGAGCAACTATTAAACTGGAATAACTCGGGGTGAATAATGAAAAAATACAAAGCAGTATTATTTGATTTTGATTATACTCTGGCAGATTCATCTAAAGCGGTTGTTGATTGTATAAGCTATTCTCTTCGAAAGATGGGTTATACTGTGCCAACACCGGATAGCATATGCAGGACTATCGGTCTTACACTTTCCGATGCCTACAGGGAATTAAGCGGGGATGCATCCGAATCGAATGCAGAAATCTTTCGTAGTTATTTTAAGGAAAGAGCGGATGCGGTCATGAAGGACGATACGAGAGTATTCAATACTGTTGAGAACGTCCTTGGAAGATTAAAGGACAAGGGACTTAAGACCGGTATTGTCTCTACAAAATACAGATACAGGATAGAAGATATTTTGGAAAGGGACGGACTTTTGCATTATTTTGATATAATAGTGGGCGGTGAGGATGTATCGGCACACAAACCGGATCCCGAAGGCTTGTTAAGGGCTATAGCAGCATTGGGAATAACAAGGGAAGATATTATCTTTGTGGGCGACACTGTTGTAGATGCAAAAACGGCACAAAATGCAGATGTTGATTTTGCCGCAGTTCTTACCGGTACAACAGAACAGTATGAGTTTTCGGAATTTAGTACCCTGGCGGTACTAAACGACTTAAGCGGATTGCCTGACTTAATTTGAAAGCGGATACATATTAAAATGAAGAAAAATGCGTAACCTGAGTTTACGGAGTATTTACACGCTCTAGATTTACGTAACTTAAGTTTCTGGAATATTTTTCTTTATACTTATTTAACGCACTCACTTGGTTTTGATTGCAGCTGATTTTGTGATATGGTATAATTATGATAATTTATTACAGAAGCACTTTTGAGGAGAGATTTATATGAGTATAAAGGAAATGGCATGTCAGGTTAAGGATGCATCCATTAAGCTGGCAGCAGCGGATACAAAACTTAAAAACGATGCTCTGGCTCATATTGCCAGATCACTAATAGATAGGAAAGATGAGATACTTAAGGCAAATGCTATGGACTTAAAAAGAAGCGAGGAGGAGAATCTGTCTGCACCGCTTCTGAAAAGGTTAAGGTTTGATGATGCCAAGATAGCGGATGTAGTAAACGGTATAAACAGCTTGATAGGTTTAAAGGATCCGGTAGGCAGGACTCTTCTTTCAACCGAGCTTGATGATGGTTTGGAACTGTACAGGGTTACATGCCCTATTGGTGTAATCGGTGTTATTTTTGAGTCACGGCCGGATGCCCTAGTTCAAATTTCTACATTATGTCTTAAAAGCGGAAATGGTGTTCTTTTAAAGGGTGGTTCGGAGGCAAGGGAAACCAATTGTGTACTTGCAGATATTATTTCAAAGGCTACGGAAGAAGCGGGAATTCCTATTAACTGGATTAAGCTTTTAGAAACAAGGTCCGATGTGAATGAGATGCTTAAGCAGGACCAGTATATTGATCTTATAATTCCAAGAGGATCCAATGATTTTGTGAGATATATAATGGACAATTCGAGAATTCCGGTTATGGGTCATGCGGACGGTATTTGCCACTGCTATGTAGATGAGGATGCACAGGTTGATATGGCGGTTCGTATTGTTGTGGATTCTAAGACCCAGTATGTTGCTGTTTGTAATGCGACAGAAACCTTATTGGTCCATAAGAATATAGCTCCAAAGCTTTTACCGGAGTTAAAAGAAGCTTTGGATGAAAAAGGTGTGGAACTTTTTGGTTGTGCACAGACTCAAAAGATTATTTCCGTTGCCCCAGCTACAGAGCAGGATTGGAAGACAGAGTATCTTGATTATAAGCTTTCGATAAAAATAGTCGAGAATGTAGATGAAGCAATAGACCACATAAACACCTATGGCTCCGGACACACCGACAGTATAGTTACAGACAGCCGGGACAAGGCAGCACGTTTTATGTCTCTTGTGGATTCGGGTAATGTGTTCTGGAACTGTTCAACTCGATTCAGTGATGGTTTTCGCTATGGATTTGGTGCCGAAGTGGGTATCAGTACGAGTAAAATTCACGCAAGAGGACCGGTAGGTCTTGAGGGATTGTTGATTTATAAATACAAGTTGATTGGTAAAGGCCATATAGTAGAGGATTATGCAACAAGGAAAAAGGTATTCAAACACAATAATA
>DAOOJC010000297.1:0-3081 GCA_035384905.1 Acetivibrio sp.
AATATTAAGGAACTTCCTGAATGTAACGAGGCAATAATTGTTCCATAAAATTTTATTTGAACCGAGGTGTTATAAAGGGGAAAGAAAATTAATAAAGGTTGGCAATAAAAGCCGATAGTAACTGGGATCTAAATTAATAGTCGAGATGAGAAGAGAGGAGAGTTTAAAATGTTGAGAAAAGCAATTACAAAGCTGATTGAAGGCAAAAACTTAAGTGAGGCTGAGATTGTTGAGGCACTAAGCTGTATTATGGAAGGAAAGGCTACACAGGCACAGATAGGCAGCTTTATAACAGCATTGAGAATCAAAGGTGAGACCACGGAAGAAATAACCGGTTGTGCCAGAGTAATGAGAGAAAAGGCAGAGAGGATTAGCCCGAATGTGGAATACTATATCGATACCTGTGGCACAGGAGGGGATGGTACAAACACCTTCAATATTTCTACTGCAGCGGCCCTTGTTGCAGCCGCAGGGGGCGTAGCCGTTGCAAAGCACGGTAACAGATCGGTTTCCAGCAGAAGCGGCAGTGCCGATGTTTTGGAGGTCTTAGGAGCCAATATTGACCTTAGCCCCATACAGGTAAAGGAGTGCATAGAACAGGTGGGCATAGGCTTTATGTATGCTCCTGCTTTCCATAAATTAATGAAGTATGCAGCCGGACCGAGAAAGGAACTGGGAATAAGGACGGTGTTCAATATACTGGGGCCTTTGACCAATCCGGCAAACGCCAGGGGACAGCTTTTGGGAGTATTTAATGAAAAACTTACGGAGCCTGTGGCGAATGTGCTGTTGAATTTGGGAGTTGAAAGGGCTATGGTAATACATGGCATGGATGGAATGGACGAAATAACCACGACTACCGCCACTAAAGTTTCGGAAGTGCGGAACAACGAGGTTATCAATTATGAAATAAATCCTGAGAAATATGGCTTTAAGCTTGCCTTAAAAGAGGATTTGACAGGAAAGGATGCCCAGGAGAATGCACAAATAATTATGGGAATCTTTAACGGTGATAAGGGCCCCAGGAGGGACATTGTTGTACTGAATTCCGCGGCGGCATTGTATGTGGGAAAGGTTGTTTCCTCTATTGAAGAGGGAATTGAACTTGCACAGGAAATAATCGACAGCAAAAAGGCATTAAAGAAACTAAATGAATTTTTAGATATGACCAACACGTTTTTAGAGCGTGAAAAGTTGTCGAGTTGATTATTGGATTAGTGAAATAAAAATAAAATGTCAAGGCGGTTTGGCTGTTGTGATATAGTAAAGAGCTGTTGAGTCGGTTACATGGCTGAAATGATCTAGTGAAGGGCTGCTGAGCCGGTTACATGGCTGTTGTGATATAGTGAAGAGCTGTTGAGCCGGTTACATGGTTATTATGATACTTTGATAAATTTTCGAGCCGATTGGAGGGCTAAGATGATACTGGATAAAATTGTTGAAAGCAAAAGGATGCAACTTAAAGAAGAAATGAGTAAAATTTCTATAGAGGGTTGGAAGCAAAGAATAAAAAGACCGGGACTTCACAAGCCGTTGGACTTTTATTCGGCCCTTAAAAACAAGGATTCTGTGTCCATTATAGCGGAAGTAAAAAAAGCATCACCGTCAAAGGGACTTATAAAAGTGGATTTTGATCCTGAAAGAATTGCTAAGGAGTATATAGATTCAAGTGTTCAGGCCATTTCTGTCCTCACTGAGAAGAATTTTTTTCAAGGTAATGAAGAGTACATTGTAAAAATAAGACGGTTTTGCCCGCTGCCCGTTTTGAGAAAGGATTTTATAATTGATCTTTGGCAAGTATACCAATCCCGGTGCATAGGGGCGGACGCCATATTGCTGATTGTTTCTCTTCTTAGCGATGAGGATTTGAAGAAGTTCCAGATAGTTGCTGGTATACTTGGTATGCAGTGTCTGGTGGAGGTTCACGACGAAGCCGAGCTTGAAAGGGCCTTGGAATCCGGTGCTAAAATTATCGGAATTAACAACAGAGACCTTAAAACCTTTGAGGTGGATATTAAAAACACAGAAAAGCTTCTTTCCCATATACCCAATGACCGGGTTGTGGTCAGTGAAAGCGGAATTCGAAGTAATGAAGACATAAAATACTTGTATGATCTTGGTGTGGATGCCGTATTAATAGGGGAAACCTTTATGCGAGCTCAATCCATAAGGGAGAAAATAAAGGAGTTAAGAGCGGTGTGATTATGACAGGGGTTAAGATATGCGGTTTGAGAAGAAAAGAGGATATAGAGTATGTGAACCGGTACATGCCTCAGTTTATTGGGTTTATATTTGCTGAAAGCAAGCGTAGGGTTACGAAGGAATGGGCGAAGGTGTTAAGGGATGAGCTGCTGCCCGGTATTAGGGCTGTGGGAGTGTTTGTGAACGAGGATTTGGAGAAAGTGGCACAGATAGTGAAATATACAGGACTAGACTGTGTTCAGCTCCATGGTGACGAGACGCCGGAATATATTGGGCAGCTTATGATAGTTATGAAAGAAAATAAGGATAAAAAGATTGAAATATGGAAGGGTATAAGGGTTAAAAATAAAGATTCCCTAAGGGTAATGTCCGAATACAGTACGGATGCTTTTGTCCTTGATACTTATGTTGAAGGAAGCTATGGCGGTTCCGGCAGTGTATTTGACTGGCATCTTGCCGCTCTTGCCAATGAATACGGGAAAATTATCCTAGCCGGAGGTCTGAATCCGCAAAATGTGAAGGAAGCGGTGGAGAGGGTAAAGCCCTTTGTTGTGGATGTAAGCAGCGGTGTTGAGACCGATGGTTTTAAGGATGAGGTCAAAATAAAGGAGTTTATTAGAAATGTTCGGCAATGTTAAAGCAACATTACCGAAATATTATATATGAGACTGTCAGAACCAGTGTGTATAATTAAATTCTTTCTGACAGCTTTTTTATTAAATTCTGAAAAGGACTTTAGTTTATGGTTCCGGTCAAGAAATAATTTGAAATATGGAGATATTTTGAGATTCGTTAAGATAATCCGTTTCAACGGTTATTTATTTAAGCGTGAAGGTCAAAGAAAGTCAAAGTCTAATGTTGATGAATAATTAGAAAAAT
>DAOOJC010000298.1:0-3073 GCA_035384905.1 Acetivibrio sp.
CGGTTCCATTGACGGGGATCCACCGGCGGCTATGAGGTATACTGAGGCAAGATTATCAAAAATATCTCTGGAGATGCTAAGGGACATCAACAAGGATACCGTTGATTTTAAACCGAACTTTGATGAGCATGATTTTGAACCCGTAGTATTGCCGTCAAGATTTCCGAATCTTTTGGTCAATGGTTCTTCAGGTATTGCCGTTGGTATGGCAACAAATATTCCTCCTCATAATCTGGTTGAGGTTATTGATGGAATAGTAGCGGTGATAGACAATCCGGAAATGACTATTGATGAGATTATTAAAATAATTAAAGGCCCTGATTTTCCTACTGGTGCTACAATAGTCGGAACACAGGGTATCAAGAATGCCTATAGAACCGGCAGGGGAAAAATAGTGCTGCGGGCTGTTACCAATATTGAGCAAATGACGGCCAACAAGCAGAGAATTGTTGTAACAGAGCTTCCCTACCAGGTTAACAAGGCTAGATTAATTGAGAAAATAGCAGATCTGGTTAAGGAAAAGAGAATAGAGAGCATATCGGATTTGAGGGATGAGTCTGACAGAGACGGAATGAGAATAGTTATAGAGCTTAAGAAAGAAGCCAATGCAAACGTTGTTTTAAACCAGCTCTATAAAAACACTCAAATGCAGGATGCTTTTAATGTTAACATGGTAGCACTTGTTCAGACTCCTGATAAAAAGTTTGAACCCCGCGTACTTAATTTGAGGCAGGCTATGGACTATTATATCGAACACCAGAAGGATGTAATAGTCAGAAGGACAAAATATGAGCTTGATAAAGCTGAGGCAAGGGCTCATATTTTGGAAGGTTTGAAAATTGCAATAGATAACCTTGATGAAGTAATAAAGATTATAAGGGGATCCAAAAACGAGACCACAGCTAAGGAAAGGTTGATGGAGAGGTTCTCTTTCAGTGACAAACAGGCACAAGCCATTGTAGATATGAGGCTGGGAAGGCTTACTGCACTGGAAAGAGAAAAGCTTGAAAAAGAGTATCAGGAGCTTTTGGAAAAGATTAAATACTACAAAGATGTTCTTGCAAATGAGTTTATGGTTTTAAATATTGTTAAGGACGAACTTAACGAGATAAAGGAAAAGTACGGGGATGAAAGAAAAACTAAGATTGTTCCCGATGAAAGCGATATAGATATAGAAGATCTGATCGATGATGAGGAGACTGTTGTAACCCTTACTCATTTCGGGTATATAAAGAGGCTCCCGGCGGATACTTATAAGAGCCAGAAGAGAGGCGGCAAAGGTATAACGGGTCTTAGTACAAGAGAAGAAGACTTTGTTGAAAACCTTTTTGTTACCAGGACCCATGACTATATTCTTTTCTTTACGAGTAAAGGAAAGGTATATAGGCTGAAGGCTTATCAAATACCCGAGGCAGGACGCCAGGCGAAAGGAACGGCAATAGTAAACCTGCTTGAACTTGATCAGGATGAAAAGATTACAACCGTGATTCCGATAAGTGAGTATAAGGAAGGATTGTATCTGTTCCTTTCGACAAAAAAGGGTATAGTTAAGAAAACGGACCTTATGGACTATGATAACATCAGAAAGGGCGGACTTATTGCAGTTTCGCTGAGGGAAAACGATGAGCTAATTGATGTGCAGTTAACCGACGGAACAAAGGATATATTACTGGTAACAAGAAACGGATTGTCCATAAGGTTTAACGAGCAGGATGCAAGGCCGTTAGGCAGGGTGTCCCAGGGAGTAAGGGGCATTAAGCTTGAAGACGATGACGAAGTAATCGGCATGAGTGCATATATTGAAAATACCAGTCTTCTGGTGGTTACGGAAAACGGTTTCGGTAAGAGGACGGAGCTTGACGAATATAAGGTGCAGTTCAGGGGAGGAAAAGGCATCCTCACATACAGGGTAACGGACAGGACCGGAAAGCTGGTGGGAATGAAGCTGGTATGTGATGATGATGATGTGATGCTCATAAGCTCGGATGGTACCATCATAAGGATCAAGGTACGGGACATAAGTGTTCTGGGCAGGGCAACACAGGGCGTTACCCTTATGAGAATGGATGAGGGAGTTAAGGTTATGGCTGTTGCAAGAATTGTCAACGAAGATGATGATGAAGTGGAAGACAGCAATCATTGCAATGATGAGAATGAAGAGAAGTAGTTGGATAAAGCAATATATGCCCGTATAGAGAAAGGAGACGTGAAAAAGCGTCTCCTTTTGGTAAAGATGTTTTAAAGCATATTATAGATTATAATTTACTTTCTATGTAAAAACATTATTTTTATTGAGAGGAGCTAAGCAAAATAATGTTAAAACAAGGCTCTTTTTTTATACAGGTTATTTGCATATTGATGAGCAGCATTTCTTATGCAGCTTCGGATATTAATACGCAATCCGATATCAATTAAACAAATATACGTGAACAAATTTGTTGTAGAAAAAAAACTCTTTACAGTTTGAAAAATATAGGGTTTTATTATATAATTAATAAAATAGTATAGTAAATTATGTTTACTTATATTGGATGCAGAAGAATAAATATATTCATGGATATGCATTCAATATATTTATTATATAGTTTCGTAAAATTATGAGTAAATCGTTGTAATTTTTTTACGAAACGTATGGAATTATATTACTTTAGGGGGATTAAAAAATAATGGAGAAAAGAAAAAGGATTATTTCTTATTTACTTATTATCTGTATGATAATAAGCAGCCTTTCATGTGTAGCTGCGGGTACAGAAGTTCAAACCGATAGTAATCAAAATATATCGGTTGTCAGCAGCAACAATTCACAAACTTTTCCGGACATTAAAGACCATTGGTGCAAAGAATATATTGAAAAATTCTTGAGCAAAAAATGGGTTGTAGGCTATGATGACGGACTATTTCGTCCCGATAGGTTTGTAACCCGGGCAGAGTTTACTGCAATGGTAGTGAACATTTTTAAGAAAGTAGAAAGTGTAAATGAATGCAATTTTACCGATGTGGAAAAGAGCGATTGGTTTTATAATGCCGTGGCTTATGCTGCTGCTGAAGGCTTAATACAGGGATATGAAAACGG
>DAOOJC010000299.1:0-3072 GCA_035384905.1 Acetivibrio sp.
AACTGTCAGTGATGTAAGCAACACCTTTGTTTCATCTTTAGGTTTTTCGGATGGGCAGAAAAACTTTATTACAGGTAAGGACGTAAATACCAGTTTTTCCGTATATACAAACGGAAGCTTTAAAATTACCGTTGGTAACGGAACGGAGCAGACGATAAACATTGATAAGGCAAAGGATATTAATGAACTTACCAGTAAAATTCAGGCTGCTATTAATGAAAATACTCAACTGAAAGGTAAGCTGCGTGTGACTAACGACGGAAGCAAACTGAGTTTTATAGCCATATCGACAGAAACAATAAAATTGACATCGGCAGACAAAAACAACATCTTGGATAAGCTGGGCTTTTCCGACAAGACAAGCATAAGTGCAGTAACCTCAAGAGCTATAGATTTGAGCGGCAACGAAAAGGGAAAAACCTTTATTGTTATTATTAACGGAGAAGACAAAATCATCGAAATAGATAAGGATTACAGTGACTTAAGTGCCCTGGCTTCTTATATAAAGGGGCAACTCGGCGGTGCTGTGAATGTTTTGAAGGCTTCTGACGGTAACAGGCTGATTTTTACAACCACCGGAACAAACATGTTGACAATCAAAAAAGGTCCGGATGACGGATTGGAGATGCTTGGTTTTAGTGCACAAGACAACAGGAGCAATAAGGTTTCTCTGTCTTCAAAGCTTGACAGTATAAAGACTAGCTTTGCAAGCGATTTAAATATTGAGGATCCGGAAGCCAATGTGGTATTTACCATAAACGGGCAGACTATTGATGTGGGTAAGTCATATGCCAAGGCAACCCTTGGAGATGTTGTAAATGCAATTAATAACAGCAGTGCAGGGGTCAAGGTAACCTATGATTCTTTAAGGGACAGATTCGTGATGGAATCAAAGACGCAAGGGGCTACCTCTTCAATATCATATACCGACACCGATCCGGAAAATGGGTTGCTTAAGGCGATGGGACTGGTTGACGGAACTTATATAACCGGGACGGATGCCGAGTTTTCCCTCGATGGAGTTACAGGAATGAAGAGAAGCAGCAATGAATTTACTATAGATGGGGTGACTTATACATTAAAGGGTATCTCTTCAGAACCGGTAACTGTGGAGATCGGACAAGATATTGATGCAGTTGTTGAAAAAATAAAGAGTTTTGTTGAAAATTATAATGAAGTACTTGATTTGATAAACGGCTTGCTGTCGGAAAAAAGGGACAGGGATTATTTACCTCTCACCGATTCCCAGAAAGAACAACTCGAAGAAGACGAAATAAAGAAATGGGAGGAGAAAGCTAAAGCCGGACTGCTTAGTAATGACAGCATATTGCAGAGCATTGTATCCAGTATGAGAACAGCCTTATACGATAAGGTGGAGGGGACTTCGTTAAGCCTTTATCAAATAGGAATTTCAACAGGGTCATATAAGGATAAAGGAAAGCTAAAAATAGACGAGGCAAAGCTTAGAGAAGCATTGCAGGATAATTTCCAGGAAGTAGTAAAATTATTCACCAATAAATCCCAGTACTCATACGACGAATCCTTAAGTGATCTGGAGAAGAGACAAACAAGGTACAGAGAGTCCGGATTGGCACAGAGACTCAGTGACATACTTCAGGATAATATAAGAACTGTCCGCGACTCAAACGGCAAAAAGGGTAAACTGCTTGAAAAGGCAGGCATGTCCGGAGATTTATCGGAATTTAACAACCTGATGAACAGTGAGATTAATAATAAAAACAAATTGATTGATACATTGATAGAAAAGCTGTTCGAAAAGGAGGATTATTACTACAAAAAGTTTGCAGCCATGGAAAAAATACTAAGCGAGATGCAGAACCAGTCGAACTGGTTGATGTCGCAGTTGGGTAGATAACGAAACTGCACTTTGTTGAAAAAATCGATCACAAAACCATTGGAGGGATTATTTAATGTCATTAAACAATGCATACAATCAGTATAAGGAAAACTCAGTACATACTGCAACTCCGGAAGAGCAGACATTAATGCTTTATAACGGGCTTGTGAAGTATTTAATGCAGGCTCAAATGGCTGTAAATGGAAATAAAATCGAGAAGGCTGGAACCTGTATAATTAAGGCTCAGGATATTATTTCCGAATTCCGGTCTACTCTTGATATGAAATATGATATTTCGCATCAGCTTGAACAATTATATGATTATATGTATAGGAGACTTGTTGATGCCAATATTAAAAAGGATATCGGCATAATTGAAGAAATATTGGGATTCGCTAAAGAGCTCAGGGATACCTGGGAAAAAGCAATAAAGATTGCAAGACAGCAGCAAAGTACAACAAAAGCACAGGTGGCCAGATAGGAGAGATTATAATGGATATTACTCCGGAGGTTTATATTGAAAGGCTTATTGATATTTCAAGCAAAAAGGACAGTTGTTTAAATGAAATACTGCGTTTAACGATGGCCCAATCGGAAGCAATTAAGGAAGACGGGCTGGAGGTTCTTCAAAAGCTGATAGATGACAAGCAGCGTAAAATCGAGGAAATTAACAAGGCGGATGAGGACTTTAATGTGTATTTGACAAGACTGAAGCAAAAGCTTGGAATTAGCAGACTGGACGAAATCAATAATCCGGGAATAAAGGGCGTGAAGGAGCTTCAGGAGATTATTTCACGGATAATTAAGCTTGTAGGGAAAATAAGCGAAATTGAAAATCAGAACATTGAAAGGGCAAATAACCTCTTGAATGATTTTGGAAGCAACATCAAAAGAATAAACGAAGGTAAAAGGGCAAACAATGCCTATAATAATGCTTATTCACTGAATGCTCCTTCTTATTATATCGATAAAAAGAAGTAGCTTTTAACTAGAAAAGGAAAATATACTGACAAAGCATAGCTATATTGAGCTATGCTTTTTTATGTATTCACTTTTATTCATGAAAGAGGGGTAAGCTAATATATTTTTGGTTATATGAAAAAATAAATTATGGTGCTGTTAATTGACGGAATTATTGTGTATAATAATAGTGCACTTTACGAATAAGGGCTGGTGGCATTTGGAATTTATATGACTGGAAGTGGTATGTATGA
>DAOOJC010000300.1:0-3068 GCA_035384905.1 Acetivibrio sp.
TCATGAGAGTATATACCGGGCTGTAAAAGAAACAATTTAAAGGAACGGCTGTTTGAATTTATCCGTTATTGCCGATATAATGTATGTAATACTATTCAGTGGTTTGGACTTTATATGGAAAAGCAGCAACTTCATCTGCGGCAAACGAAATAACAATTTGGCATAATACAGGTACTGCGGGATGTTAAACGTGATTAATGCGATATTGGAGTGATTAACCGTGAAGATTAAGGAAGGTATTAACAGCCCAACAGGGATGCCGGAGGTTGCCGGCAGCAATGGCAGGAGGGTGGCGGACAGCAGTGGAACAAGCTTTAAAAGCCATTTGCAGCAATTGAACGATCTCACCCATGAGGAAAAAATTCGCTTTTTGGTAAGCCAGATTGAGGAACAGGGGCAGAAACTGAGTAAAAGGATAGATGTGAAGGAACTGAAGATATATAAACGTCTTATATCAGAATTTCTCGATGAAGCATTGAACAACTCGCACCTGTTTTCAAAGGACAGCCGCCTTGACAGGAGAGGCAGGTATAAGGTGTATGCAACAGTAAAAAAGGTTAATCAGCATTTGGAAGAGCTTACAAAGCAAGTGCTTTCCGCTGAGGAGGATAATATCAAGATTTTGCAGAGGATTGAGGATATAAGGGGTTTGATTTTGGACCTTATACTATAGCGGTTTGTGCATGAATGCTTTAATAAAGTTGTTTTGTATTGAATTTTTACAAAAAGACAGTTGGAATTTAAAAAATATGTACAATTTGCGGACTTTAGGGGTGTAGCGGTGGACTTTAGTGGAATTATCGGTCAAAAAGATGTTGTTGATGCACTTAAAGCATCATTAATAAACAACAGGGTTGGACATGCATATATATTTTCCGGACCTTGTGGAATAGGAAAAAAGACGGCCGCACATATTTTCTCATCGATATTAATGTGCAATGAGGGGAAAGCGGATGAAAGCTGCGGAAAGTGCAAATCCTGCCTTCTTTTTGAAAACGGATCCAATCCCGATTATTGCGTTTTGGAAGTTGAGGACTCAAGTATAGGTGTTGAAGATATAAGGAAGCTGCAGCATGATATATCCGTAAGGCCTCTCTATTCAAAAAAGAAGGTGTATTTAATTCCGGAGGCGGGGAAGATGACCGTTCAGGCCCAGAACTGTTTGCTTAAAACACTGGAAGAGCCGCCGGAGTATGGGGTTATTATTCTGGTTACTTCGAACTATGATGCCCTTTTGGAGACCATACGTTCAAGAAGTGTAAGATACGACTTAAAAAGAAATACTTTTGATGAGGTGAAAGGGTTTTTAACGGATAAATTTGGGATAGAATATGGCGAAGCGGGTTTTGTGTCATCCTATGCAAACGGCGTAATAGGAAGAGCCATTGAACTGTTGGAATCGGAGGATTTAAAAAAGGCCAGGGACAGGGTGATTGATGCACTGGCAAAGCTTAATAGGGCACAACGTGATGCAGTAAATGAAATCAATGCTTTGTTTGAGGAGAGTAAGGATGATGCGGAATCCATACTGGATATTATGCTTTTGTTTTACAGGGATTTGCTTGTTGCCAGGAAGTATGGAAATGAAAATATATTGATTAATTCCGATAAAAAGGATATTATATTAGAGAATGCACAGGGGTTCTCTGCTGGCAAACTTTTGAACAACATAGCCGTAATTGAGGATACCCGTAAGGTCATAAAAAAGAATGCGAACTTTCAGCTTGCTATAGAGGTTATGCTTATGAAACTTCAGGAGGAAAATGGGTAATGGTAAAGGTGGTTGGAGTAAGATTTAAAAAAGCCGGGAAAATATATTATTTTGACCCCGGTGATTTGGTTATAGATTTACACGAAAATGTTATTGTAGAGACTGCCAGAGGTATAGAATTCGGACTGGTTGTTGTCCCCAATACTGAAATCAGTGAGGATGAAGTAGTTGCTCCTTTAAAGAAGGTTATAAGAGTTGCCACAGAAGAAGACAAGGCCCATCATGCAGAGAATATTGCAAAAGAAAAAGATGCGTTTAATATCTGTCTTCAGAAGATTCAGGACCATAACTTGGAAATGAAGCTTATAGATGTGGAATATACCTTTGATAATAACAAGGTTTTGTTTTATTTCACTGCGGACGGCAGAGTAGATTTCAGAGAATTGGTGAAAGACCTTGCTTCCGTTTTCAGGACGAGGATAGAGCTTAGACAGATTGGTGTCAGGGACGAGGCTAAAATGATGGGTGGTCTGGGAGTTTGCGGCCGTGTTCTTTGCTGTAATTCTTTTTTGGGTGATTTCCAGCCGGTGTCTATAAAGATGGCAAAGGAGCAGGGGCTTTCGTTAAATCCTACAAAGATTTCCGGTGCCTGCGGAAGGCTTATGTGTTGCCTGAAATATGAGCAGGATGCTTACGAAGAAATACTTACAAGGGTTCCTAATGAGAAAGCCATTGTTG
Organism: Acetivibrio sp.; assembly: GCA_035384905.1. Lineage (GTDB taxonomy): Bacteria > Bacillota > Clostridia > Acetivibrionales > Acetivibrionaceae > Hungateiclostridium. Next base: position 2,450 of record DAOOJC010000300.1, read on the forward strand.
AAACACCTGACGGACAAGGAGTAGTAATGGGAATAAGCCTTTTGAAGGAATTGATAAAGGTAAAACTGGACAAGGACAATGAGGCCGATCTCAAGATCTATCATGTAAGTGAGGTAAAAGTTATTAAGGATGTAAGCCGTGATGAGATAGATGAAGAAATAGATTTGGAAGAGTTAAAACAGCTGGAGGATTAAGATTTATAAATAATATGTCAAAGAATTATGAAAAAATGGTTTTCTTTTGATGGGTTTAGTGATAAAATTAATTAGTCAATAGTTTCTATTGATTTTATAAGCTTACTATGGCAAATCTATTTAGGAGGTGTACCTTAAATGGCATATTTTATAACTGACTCTTGTATTAGCTGCGGTACCTGTGAATCAGAGTGCCCGGTATCTTGTATATCAGCAGGGGACAGCGTTTACGTTATAGATGCTGATGCTTGTATAGAATGCGGAGCGTGTGCAAACGTTTGTCCTGTAGATGCTCCACAACCGGAATAATAGGGTTGCATAAGGGGGCTGGATAGGTATATTTTTATATACTTTATTTGGCCCTTTTTTAGTGGGATTTCACGAAGTGAAATGACCAAAAAGCGAAAGGGTTCGATGCCCTTGAG
>DAOOJC010000301.1:0-3061 GCA_035384905.1 Acetivibrio sp.
AGCCAGATATTTTGCACTTTCGAGACATTCATCTATGGTGTTTCCGTCCCCGCCTATTTCCACGATTAATGCCCCCGGAGTCAAATGCTGGTTATACCGGTTATAGCTGATATATATCGGTCTTGTAATCCCAGGATATTTTTCATTCAGTTTTTGCTGGAGGGTTATGGCAAACTTAAGGTTTTCCCTCCAATTGGGATGTTCAAGGCCTGTGGTGTCCGTTCCCACTACAAACATTATCCCGGCAACGCTCTTGTTGTTTATTTTGGTCGCAACCCTCAGTTTCTTCTGCCCTATACCGTCCCTATGAATATCCAGGACAATTTTAATTGAGGGATAGCTTTTTAAAATACTGGTGGCAGTGTTTAAAGACCTTGCATAGCAGCCGGTGTCTGAGGGATAATTATGCATGGTGGCATTGTGAATTACTTCAATACCGTATTTTTTTCTAAATTGATTGGCAAGCTCTTCACCCACCCTTACAACGCTGTATCTGGCATCCGTGGTCCTGCTGGGAACGCCGTCTTTTTCAAGTTCTGAAATGTCTTTTAGATATCCTTCATTGGTATGGGTATGATAAATCAATATTTTGGGACCTTTTTTATCAAAGCTGAGATTTAAGGGCTCGCTCATAAGCTCTTTTATATCAATCTCATAATTAGTGTCATTATTGTTTATTGCTATTTCATTATATGTAACAGTGTTTTTTTCAGGAGTTCCTTTTCTATCGTCCTCATCCACGGAGTAAGAAATACTGCTGGCCGGGTAGGTGGGCTCAGGTGCTGCCTCTTTAGTACTATCCTGTACATTATCTTTTCTAACATTATTGCCAATTTCTGCAATATAAAAATGAGGCTTGCTGCTCCCGTTATCGGCAAGATGTTTCTGGTAGCCGCCAATATAATAGCTGTAATAGTAAGGTGATTGAGCACCTAAAATTGTAGCGGGACTGTTCATGTCAAAATGAAAAATTCCCTGTACAACATCCTTCATATACCCGGTTAGAGAAACACTTATATTGCCGCTGTTATAAATAGTATCTATTATCGGCAAAGTAGTCTTCAGATTGGACCTATAATTTTCAATATCAACGTTTCTTATAATTTTCTTATCACATCTGAATAGTATATCCCCTCCGAGCATACCCAGTTTTATTGCTGCCACCGACAGAAAAATTATCAGAAGCACCTTAGGAACTCCATTAATCCTAAACCTGTTTTTCCTTGAATCGTACATTTTCATTTTATCCTCCGTTAAGATTCATGTAATTTATAAAATCCCCTTTGTTTTCATTTCCAGGGGATTTCTTTGTATTGATTATATTCATGATTCTTTTTTAAAATGATAACTATTGATTTTATTCCTAAAAAAATATATAATATAAATGCAGTATGTGAATATGTAAACAGAATGTTTCTTTTCTTGATTTTATCTTATAATTCGCAACATAATGTTGATTTTCCTTACGCATAATGTCGATTAATAATAAATGCAGTCATTTACTTTAAATGCAGTAATGCTTATATTATAATTAAAATCACCTGTGATAGAATTATTTTCTTTGATAGATTCAATCAATTTTTTTCTAGAAACATACCTATGTACAAAAAAAGGAGGAGCATGCATGTATAGCTTTAAGACATTATTCTGCTACAATTGCAAGTCTGTATTGTTGAATCTTCCAGAAGTTGAAATTTCAAAGTTAAACGGTCTGAATTTTGTTTGTGAGTGCTGCGGACATCGCAACCTCTTAACGAAAAACCAGTTCTTCAAAAGCGTTGACACATATGACCCCTATATCAGCATTCAAAGTGTGGACAACATCATTTCAGAGAGAGCATTATATTAATTAATGAATAATTATATTTTTGTGACCAGTACATAGTATCAGCCTCTTATTATTGTAAAATTTAAGAGCTTTGAACCCCTCGTTTTTAATGCTTTAGTTCAAAAGTCTTAAAAAAGAAAAAGGCCTTAGGGCCTTTTTCTTTTTGTGCACTCATGTGTTCATGGTAATTTCAATAAAGCAGAGAAAGACGGGTTTTATACCAGAGTTTTAACTATCTCTCCAGTGCTTTCACTGTCATATATACTGTCTTTCTTTTGCAAATCCTGCTCAGCTTTGTAAAAGTTCTTGAATGCAACCGACAGCATAAGCTTAATCCTGTTTAACTGATTTACTTCACTTGCCCCCGGATCATAATCCACCGCAACAATATTGGAATCGGGATACCTCCGCCTAAGCTCCTTTATCATGCCCTTTCCGGTTACATGATTGGGCAAACAGGCAAAAGGCTGCATACACACTATGTTTTGTACACCGCTCTTTATAAGCTCTATCATTTCCGCTGTCAAAAACCAGCCCTCACCTGTCTGATTTCCAACGGACAGAATCGCAGACGCCATTTCTGCCAGTTCAGATATTGAACAGGGGGGACTAAATCTTTTACTCTGTGCAAGTGCTTTTTTCATATCCCTTCTGTAGTATTCAATAAATGATATCGCCAAATTTTTTATTGTCCGGTTAATCTTTTTCCCGGATAAATGGGTGTATCTGAAGTTTTCGTTATAGGCACAATACAATAAGAAGTCGGTTAAATCCGGCATTACCGCCTCTGCTCCCTCTCTCTCTATTATGTCAACAACATTGTTGTTGGCCTGAGGGTGGAATTTAACAAGAATCTCTCCTACCAACCCTACCCTGGGTTTTTTGACGTTATACACATCCAGATTGTCGAAATCCTCCACGATTCTGTAGATGTTTTCTCTGAATGTTCTTTGAGAGCCGGTTCTTATCGATTCCAAACATCTGGGTACCCAAGAATCGTACAAGAGATTTGCAGAACCGCTTATTCTCTCATAGGGTCTCACCCTATACAATACCCTCATAAGCAAATCACCATATACCACAGCCATAAGGGCTTTGTTTACCAGTCCCGGTCTGATTTTAAACCCGGGATTCTTCTCCAAACCTGCAAAATTCAAGGATAATACAGGTATATGGGAAAGTCCCGCATCCTTCAGTGCTTTTCTTATAAACCCAATATAGTTCGTAGCCCTG
>DAOOJC010000302.1:0-3057 GCA_035384905.1 Acetivibrio sp.
GCTTGCTCCTGAAATAGAGACCTCGAAAGCAATACGAGTTTTCGAGAGCATTAATTTATAACCAAGGGGGAGACTGACATGCCATATTGCAACTCCGCCTCTCATGTGGTTTCCGCTTAGTACTGTGTCGAATCCGTTGAATTGACGGTTTTCGATTAGCAAGTATTCTTGAGTGTTTTGCTCTGAAATCATTGGAACCAGAAGAACGTTATATCTTTCAGGATTATTCGGCAAGGACGAGTTAACGGTATAAGTACCTGAAGAAGAAATAATTGTAGGTTCTGCAAATCCCATTATCATCTTATTAAACGGGTCTAGGTTTGCTGGCGGATACATATCGGTATTATGCATAATGGATTCATCAATTATATTGTTGCTTTGAATGGTATATAAATCGACTGCTCCAATGCTATGGGCCATTTCGTGACAATAAACACTAAGAGTACTATCTCCAGAATAAGATCTGGAATTAACAAATGACATTGGCAGACTCATCATATTCACACCGTCTATTATAACAGGGCTACTTCCCATGCTAGCCAACGGAGTATCAGCATTAAAAGATCTTGTGCCGGGAGCTTTCTTCTCACTGCCGCTTGCAAGAACTAAATTAACATGGAGTTCACCTCTGGTAAGTTCTCCGTTGGTATTTTTATCAAAATATGCAAAATCAATATACTGTGCTGCTTTATTTATTGCTGCTCTAGAAATGTTGAGTGTGGCATCTTTTGTAAGCGTTCCATAACCCTCTCCGGAGGTCTCATAGTCGTTAGGATGGGGAAAATCAAGTTTAACTCTTATTATACCGTCATTTGCCAATCCATAGCTTTCCGGTGCAGGAGTCAAATCCAATTTCCCTCCGGATTGCTGTCTGAAGTAGTTTCTAACAGAATATACGCTATTATTTGATGCGTCAAAGAATAGATTGGAATAATATGAATCGCTCTCCATTATTATTCCAGTGTATTCTGTTCCGTTATAGGCACTTAAGGATTCCGGAGTTTCTGTAAATTCTACTAAAATAACAATGGTGTTCTCAACTCTTTCAAAGGTGCTGCTGGCAAAAACATTCGTACTGAATACAGTGGTAAGAATTATAACAGAAAAAATAACCAGCGAAATAATTCTCTTCATACAAAAACCTCCTCAAAATAATATCTTAGAATTCTCATTTAAAATGAAAACTTCTATATGTCGACATATTACCAAAGTTTTCTATACAATTTTACAACATAAAGATGAGATTTAATAGATTACCAAAGTAATAACAATATTTGAGAATTATTACTTTGGTAATATACTGTTTCCTTCATGGCCATTTAATGCACCCGTCTGATAGGGGAAAGGAGACTTAGATAATTTCCTTTCGGAGAGACAGAAATTTACGCATTGTAAATCCTTGTTATTATCATGTCCATAGGCAGTTCTTTTATCGAAATATCGGTAAAATCCACGAAGTTGGACAAATCGTTTAAAAAGTCATTAATTCCCTGCTTTTCCACATCAACCTCCAGTGAAATGTCCAGTTCACTTTCCCTTTGGATTATATTTGCACCGTTGATAGTCTCTCCGATATAAGGCTTTGAAAGAGTGAGCTTTACAATTTTCTTGTTTCCCAATGTGGATTTCAAATGCGGCAGCGTATCGTCAAACACCTTTTTGCCGTGGTTGATAATAATGACATGGTCGGCAAGCTGTTCCACATCCTCAAGATCATGGGTTGTAAGGATAAAAGTAGTGCCGTTTTGGTTCATCTTGCCGACAACCTCACGTATTTTAGTCTTCGCAATTACATCAAGACCGATGGTTGGCTCATCCAAAAAAACTATATCGGGGCTATGCAGCATAGCCATGATAAATTCGCATTTCATCCTTTCGCCTAAAGACAGGACACGAGTCGGTTTGTGAATTACCTCTGCAACATCAAAAAGCTCCGTCAATTCATCAAGCCGTTTCTTATAATCGGAGTCTTTGATTGCGTATATTGCCTTGTTCATTGCAAAGCTGTCGATGGGCGGAATATCCCATATGAGCTGTGATCTCTGCCCGAATACGGCACCGATTTTACGGACATACTTAATTCGGTCTTTTGCAGGATAATATCCCATAACGTCAATTTTCCCGCCGGAAGGGAAGAGGGCTCCGCATAGCATCTTTATTGTAGTGGATTTACCGGCACCGTTGGGCCCTAGTATACCGCATATGACTCCTTTTTCTATTTTAAAGGAAATGTCGTCCACTGCTCTAACCGTGACCGGATTACGCTTTACAAAGCTTTTAAGCGTTTCTAAAAAACCGCTTCCTCTTTTATATGTAGTATAGGTTTTTACAAGATTTTCAACTGTTATTGCAGCCATAATAATTCATCCTTTTTCAAAATGATTAACCTCCCACGCCTTCGTACAGCTTTATCATCCTGTTGTAAATCCATATTCCGAAAGCAAGAAACAACAAACACGGAATAAGGGAGATATAAGCCATCGGTTCCAGGCGTCCCAATAGTGCCGAGGCAGGAAAATATCCAATGACCGATACAGGAACAATAAGTGTTGAAAGCACCTGAATTCCACGAGGGAATATACCTGCCGGATACTTTCCAAAGGTTATTATACTGTCGAAAATTTCGGGGATTCGGGCATTTCCGACCCATTTAAAGGTAATTGCAGCCATAACTAGATATAGCCCGCTCATAACTGCAAGCCCCGCCGTAAACAACAGAATAAACTGGAGTATGCCGCTCAAACCGGATATATTTGTATGTGCGGACGAAACAATCGTCAAAACCAGTCCGCCGAGAAAAAGTCCGCCATATTGGGGATCGAAATTTGAAGAGGCTATAAAAAACAGCGGCGAAACAGGTTTTAACAATACCGTTTCAAAACTGCCCTCACGAATGTGTTCCATTGTCACCCATACAACACTGTAAAAAAACATTGCAGCTGCTCCGGTGGACATGGAGTAAACCGACTGAATCAACAGTACTTCCCACATAGTCCAGCCCGGGAATGTCGCACCATTGGTATAAATGAGCACAGTTACCAACGGAAATAGAATATT
>DAOOJC010000303.1:0-3049 GCA_035384905.1 Acetivibrio sp.
CGCCTGATTAATGAAACCGGGAAATTTGACATAATTCATGCACATGACTGGTTGGTGGCTTTTGCTGCCAGAGTTTTAAAGCATTCATACTCTATACCTCTTGTTGCTACTATTCATGCCACAGAACACGGAAGAAATTGGGGTATACATAATGACACCCAGAGGTATATAAACAATGTGGAATGGTGGTTGGCTTTTGAGTCCTGGAGGCTTATTGTAAACAGTGAATATATGAAAAATGAGGTTAAGGGGATATTCAACATTCCCGGTGACAAGGTCAATGTTATTCCAAACGGTGTCGATTTGAATAAGTTTAATGGCTATCACAGGGATATTGAATTTAGAAGAAAGTTTGCCAATGACAACGAAAAGATTGTGTTTTTTGTGGGAAGACTGGTAAACGAAAAGGGAGTGCATGTATTAATTGATGCTGTTCCAAAGGTATCATACAATTATCACGATGTTAAGTTTGTGATTGCCGGTAAAGGTCCGCAGCTTGATCACCTGAAGTGGAAGGCCAACGAAATGGGAGTGGCAAGTAAGGTATACTTTACGGGATACATAAGTGACGAGGATCTTTTAAAACTATACAAATGTGTTGATGTTGCTGTTTTTCCAAGCCTTTACGAGCCCTTTGGAATTGTTGCTATTGAAGGAATGCTTGCCAATGTGCCGGTTGTTGTATCCGACACCGGAGGACTGGGAGGAATTGTGGAGCATGGTGTTGACGGGATGAAGTCTTATACCGGAAATGCCAACTCTCTGGCAGACAGCATACTGGAAATACTTTTCAATCCCGAAAAGGCTGAACAGATGAAGAAAAGAGCACTGGAAAAGGTTCATAGCATATATAACTGGGATGTCATTACCAAACGGACATTAGAGGTATACCAAGGCATAATAGACGAGAGCAGAAGGGTTGAGTGGAGTACTCCCATTATGAAAGAGGAGCATAGCAGATACAATTGAGATAAAAAATTACAGGGTGCCGGCAGATTGTTTGCCGGCTTTCTTTAAAACGGCAGCTTATGATACGTGCATATTATGGGGCTGGAACCCAGTGTTTTTCTTCGGGTAGAAGGATGTTATCGTGGGAGGCGTTTGTCATATAAAAAAGTTTTATGTATTTGCTAAGTAAATTATTGTTTATATTATTGATAATTATGCTATAATAATAAGGTTGAGACTAATAATTGTATCAAATATTATATAATCAATTTATTTGATAAATAAAAATGGTTTAGTTAAGGATGGCTGAAGACAAGAGGGATTTTATATAAATATTAAGTAATGGACAGGGTTTATAACGATATGAATATATGAAGCGGGTTGTGTACAAATAGCCGTTGACAGCAAAGAATATTCTGAATGAACATTAAGGCTTCGGAAATACAGAATAAAAAACAGGATAGTATGCTGGATATGGAGTTGTCAGAATCAACCTGTCTCACGGAATGAAGTGTTTGAATATTTGATTGACAAACATTTCAAGGGCGTTTTTATTCCTTGAACGAGATTTTGTTTGTCAAAACAGGGCTTATCGTTTACATACAAGCTATCAATAGCTCAAACTGGGATTGCTTCACAATTATCCGTCTTTTGGAGTGGTATTTCATTCCATAAAGCTTAACGGGTCTGTTAATTGATGCAAGCATGAGAACGGGTGCTTATGAGACTATTGCGTAGTTGTTAATCAATATAATTAATAAAAGAAAGCGGAGGTTAAATTGTGGCAAAAAAGAAGAAAAAACTAAAGATAATTCCCTTGGGCGGATTGGGAGAGATTGGTAAGAACATAACTGTCTTTGAGTACGGGGACGACATAGTGATTGTAGACTGCGGAATTGCTTTCCCGGAGGATGATATGCTGGGAATAGACCTTGTAATTCCTGATATATCATACCTGACAAAGAACCGGGAAAAGGTTAGGGGTATAGTCCTTACTCACGGACACGAGGATCATATCGGTGCACTCCCTTATGTTCTAAAGGATCTGAACGTTCCTGTTTACGGTACAAAACTTACCCTTGGGCTATTGGAGCAAAAGCTTGAAGAGCATGGCATTTTGAGTGTTGTTGACCTTAGAACGGTTCAACAATCGGATGTTATTGAATTGGGATGCTTCAAGGTTGAATTCATACATTCAACTCACAGTATTGCGGATTCAGTAGCTCTGGCGATATTTACGCCTGTCGGGACGGTAGTTCACACGGGAGATTTCAAGATTGACTATACACCTATTGAAGGAGAGCCTTTAGACTTTGCACGTATGGCGGAGCTGGGGAAAAAAGGTGTTTTACTGCTGATGTGTGACAGCACGAATGTTGAGAGACAAGGCTATACCATGTCTGAAAGAACGGTAGGTGATACTTTTGATGAGATTTTTATAAATGCTAAAAGCAGAATACTCGTGGCAACTTTTGCTTCGAATGTTCATAGAATTCAGCAGGTGGTAAATGCTTCTGTAAAATTCGGCAGGAAAATTGCCATTTGCGGCAGAAGCATGGTAAATGTTGTGAATGTCGCCATGGAGCTGGGATATATGAATGTACCAGAAGGTTTGCTTATTGATATTGATCATGTTCACAAGTATCCGCCGGAAAGACTGGTTATAATTACGACAGGAAGTCAGGGAGAGCCAATGTCCGCCTTGACAAGAATGGCTTCGGGCGAACACAAAAAGGTTGAAATTGTACCGGGGGATCTGGTGATAATTTCGGCCAATCCCATTCCCGGAAATGAGAAACTGGTTTCGAAGGTAATAAACGACCTTTTCAAAAAGGGAGCGGAAGTAATATATGAAGCCCTGGCTGATATACATGTTTCCGGACATGCATGCCAGGAAGAATTAAAACTTATTCACAGCCTTATAAAACCCAAGTTCTTTTTACCTGTACATGGAGAATACCGTCACTTGAAGCAGCATGCAAATCTTGCCAATGAGTTGGGCATGCCGATGGAAAACATTTTTATTATGGATATTGGGAAGGTTTTGGAGCTTACCGATGACTCAGCCAGAATCAACGGCAGTGTTACTTCGGGAAGGGTG
>DAOOJC010000304.1:0-311 GCA_035384905.1 Acetivibrio sp.
TAAACATAAATCCACTGATCCACATCATTGTCCATATTCAGCTCCTTCTGATAGAACCTCTGCAGAAAATTCTTAATGTCTCCCGGTTTTTGTGACAATAAATTTACAGTAACATACATGTAATGAATTCCTCCTACTTTTTTGTTTTTAAAAAAGAAAGTATATATCATTTTGAAAATTCAACGAAACAACAAAGAAACCTTTATGTAATTTTTTCTTTCGAGATATCATCGACATAGCGGTATTATAAATAATTATTTTTGAAATAATATAAACATAGGAGACTCGATTTATGAAAATACTGCGAATTT
>DAOOJC010000304.1:321-3048 GCA_035384905.1 Acetivibrio sp.
AAGTGGAGGGAATCAGCAGCAAATATTGCTTGACTGCTGGAAAATTATGAGAAGAGGATTGGAGGCAATAAAAAAACTCGGCTTGGCTTTAATAATAATAAATATTTTATTTTGTAGCTGCAGCAATAAAGGTTCGGACAAGGAGGACACGAGCCCAAAGCAAAAGCAGCTCGGAGCTGAAGAGGAAGGAGATAAAATTCCCGAACAATTGGAAAGCATTGAAAACAGCATTGAGTCTATAATTAAGACACTGGACGGTCCTGCCGTTGAAACAAAAAAGCACGGTTTACAGCAAGAACCCCAGGATAAAGAAAAGCAAGACATAGTGGATAATAATCCTCCAAACAATGAAACAATGCAAAATCCCGATGAAAAGCAAAACAACAAAAGCAAAGAGGAAAAACAAAACAATCAGAATGAAAAGCAAGACGACGAAAAGCAAAGTAATCAAGATGAAAATAAAGAACAGCCTTCTAATGCCAAAGAGGATAAAGCACAGGAAGATCCATGGAAGGATATTGACAAAATTATAAACAGGATGCATTATCAATGGAACAGTTTTAAACCCATGGCTTTTAAAAAGAACGCAAGCAGCAGCTTAACGGACGGCTTCAGTTCAGCACTGAACAGCCTTACAAACACAGTTATAAGCAAAAATAAAACGAATACTTTATTGGCTGCCAGTTATTTATATTCCTTTATACCTGACCTTTATGCACTGTACAAAACTCAGACTTCCCCTGAGATTAAAAGGATCCGGTACTATACCCGTAACGCAACCCTCAACGCAATGACTGCCAATTGGGAACAGGCCGATAGGGATATTGCAAACTTGAAATCTACCTGGAATATATATAAAAATCTGGTTTCAGCAGAACAACAGGAACAATCAAGCAAGCTGGATTTCTCTATATACGAGCTCGAAAACGTTATAAAAGAAAAGAACCAACCCCTGTGCGATATTAAGGGACGGGTGGTAATTTCCAATATTCAGGCTCTCGAAGAAGCCATGGAAAAGGGTTCGAAAAAGGAGAAATCAAATAAAGAATAGAAATTTGATATGTTAAAAAGTACTGGTATAATGGTATATAATATATTATTATATTATATGACTACTTGGGGCTCTAAACAGGCTTACAATTGTCTTTTTGTCTGTCAGGAGCCCATAGAAGGGAAAACATCCTATGAAAGTTACGGGCTTGATTGTTGAATACAATCCTTTTCACAACGGCCACCTTTACCATCTTGAAGAATCAAAAAAAATATGCGGTGCCGACTATACCGTATGCGTTATGAGCGGAAACTTTATCCAGCGTGGCGAACCGGCTGTTGTAAACAAGTGGGCACGGGCAAATATGGCTCTGTCTTCCGGTGCTGATTTAATAATTGAGCTTCCCTTTCCCTATGCCATGTCCAGTGCAGAGTTCTTCGCCTCCGGATCGGTTAAAATATTAAATGACATTGGTATCGTGGATTTTTTATGTTTTGGAAGTGAACACGGAAATATCGATGAGCTTGACTTTATTGCCCGGATTCTTATTGATGAACCCCATGCGTATAAAAGCTTTTTAAAACAAGAACTGGACAGGGGAATATCCTATCCTGCGGCCCGTGATACGGCAATAAAAGAATACATCAAACACTCAAACACAGCAAGACAAGTCCATGCAGAAAGCTTGCTTTCTTCTTCAAACAACATCCTTGGCATTGAATACCTAAAAGCTCTAAAGAGGTTTAACAGCAAAATAATTCCCTTTACGATAAAGAGGGTTAACAACGAATACGGCACAAAACAGATAACCGGCAACATATCCAGTGCCACGTCAATAAGAAGCTTTATTTCCACGAACTCCTCTCAAGCATTAAAGGATGTTCTTCAAAAGGTGCTTCCCGAAGCAAGCCTTAATATACTGCTTGAGGAAATGGCTGAAGGACGGGGACCGGTTTTTGCCGAGGATTTTTATACCATTATTGCATCACAATTAAGAAGGATGAAGCCCGGACAAATCAAAGGCTATCCCTACGTATCCGAAGGTCTTGAAAACAGGATTAAAGCCTCAGCCGGCTCATCCGGCACATATGATGAACTGGTAGAGGGTATCTGTACAAAAAGGTATACAAGAACCAGAATACAAAGGATACTTATGAGCATATTGACAGGAATGACCTTGGAGCAAGCCGACATGTTCAACCGCTATAACGGTCCTCAATACGCCCGGGTATTGGGCTTTAACAAAAAAGGCCAACAACTGCTCTCTTTGATTAAGCAAAAGTCAGTGATTCCCTTGGTGATGAAAACCGCAGACTTTGTTAAATCCTGCAATCCCCTATTAAAAAGCATGCTTGAATTGGAAGCAATGTCAACGGATATTTATGTGCTGGGATATAAAAATCCGGCCTATAAAAAGGCCGGACAGGAATATACACAAAATGTTGTAATAAAGGCTTAAGAGACTTTTCAGATTATACCTCCATTATGATAGGTAAAATCATCGGTCTTCTCTTTGTCTTCTCAAACAAATAATCCCTCAGTGCATCCCTTATGATGCTCTTTTTTGTCGACCAGTCATTCTTTTTCTTGTCTTCACATTTTTGCAGTGCACTTTTGCACACTTCCCTTATTTCGTCCATAAGATCCTCCGACTCCCGGACATAAACAAAACCTCTTGATATGATATCGGGACCGGCAACAACATTTCCCGTGTCACCTTCTATTGTAATAACTAT
>DAOOJC010000305.1:0-3046 GCA_035384905.1 Acetivibrio sp.
GTTGGTAATCATAGCACAAAGGCCTTGTGCACTTTTGAAGAACGTGAAGCATGAAGGACCCCATAGAATTAATACCCAGAAGTGTAAAAAGTGCAAAATGTGCATGAGACTGGGATGCCCTGCCATTGTCGACATGGGAGACCGCATAGAAATAAATGAAGCTTTGTGCGTAGGCTGCGGATTATGTTCAAAGGTATGTAACTTTGATGCGATTGAAAAGGCTGGTGAAATAAATGAATAAACACAATATATTGATAGTGGGAGTAGGCGGACAGGGTACATTGCTTGCAAGCAGGGTTCTTGGAAACGTTGCTCTTAAAAGAAATTATGACGTTAAGGTTTCGGAAGTCCATGGTATGTCACAGCGTGGCGGAAGCGTTGTAACATATGTAAAAATGGGTGATAGGGTATATTCTCCGATAATTGAAAAGGGAGAGGCCGATATAATCATAGCATTTGAACAGTTGGAGGCTCTAAGGTGGGCAGATTACTTGAAAGAAGACGGCAAGCTTCTGGTTAATGAGCAGAAAATAAGTCCGATGCCGGTTATTATCGGAAAAGAAAAGTATCCGGAAAACATAATGGAAGAGTTGAAGAAAAGCTATAAAAACGTTATTTCTCTGGATGCGTTTAAGATAGCCAAGGATTGTGGAAACATGAAGGCTGTTAATACAGTGTTGCTCGGGCTTTTAGCAAAGTCTATAAATATTGACAAGGAAGTATGGATTGAGGCATTAAAGGAAACCGTTCCGCAAAAGGTACTTGACGTAAACCTTAAAGCCTTTGAAGAAGGTTATAAAAAGGGATAGATCCAAGATCTTAAGAATATAAAATGTATGGGGGTATATTTATGCAGTACTGGAATCCTACGTATGAATGTATGCACAGGGAAGAGATGACAAGAGTACAAACTGCAAGGCTTATTGATACTGTAAAGAAGGTTTACCATAACGTACCTTTTTACAGAGAAAAGATGCAGAAGAAGGGTATTGAACCGGGGGATATAAATTCGGTGGAGGATCTCAAAAAGCTCCCGTTTACCTATAAACAGGATTTAAGGGATACTTACCCCTATGGACTGTTTGCTGCACCTTTGAGTGAAATTGTAAGGATACATGCTTCGTCCGGTACCACCGGAAAGCAAACGGTAGTAGGTTATACCAGAAAAGATATCGATACTTGGGCTGAAGTAGCTGCAAGAACATTAACTTCGGCTGGAGCCGACAGGAATTCATTTATCCAGGTGGCTTACGGTTACGGCCTTTTTACCGGCGGTCTGGGAATACACTATGGTGCTGAGAGGGTAGGTGCATCGGTTATACCTATCTCCGGCGGCAATACAAAAAGACAGATCCAGATAATGAAGGATTTCGGAACCACTCTTTTAGCCTGTACCCCGTCGTATGCCTTGTATATGGCCGAGGAGATGGAGGAGATGGGCATTAAGAAGGAAGAACTACAGCTTAAATCCGGTGTTTTTGGTGCCGAACCGTGGTCTGAAAATATGAGGAAAGAGATCGAGGAAAGATTGGGAATACTCGCTATTGATATTTACGGATTAAGTGAGGTAATTGGTCCCGGTGTTGCCACTGAGTGCAGCTGCAGATGCGGGCTTCACATACAGGAGGATCATTTTATTCCGGAGATTATCGATCCTGTGACTGAAGAAGTGCTTCCTTACGGTTCGAAAGGTGAGCTTGTGTTCACAACAGTTACCAAAGAAGGTTTGCCGCTTATCAGGTATAGAACAAGAGATATTTCCACCTTGAATTATGAAAAATGTGAATGCGGAAGGACTACTGTCAGGATGAGCAAGGTATCGGGAAGGTCCGATGACATGCTTATTATAAGAGGAGTCAATGTATTCCCGTCTCAGGTTGAAAGTGTTCTTCTTGAGTTTGGCGAAACAGCTCCCCATTATCTCATGATAGTTGACAGGGTAGATAATCTGGACGTTCTGGAAATATGGGTAGAAGTGAATCAGGATATGTTCTCTGACCAGGTCAAGAGAATTGAGGATGTTGAAAAGAAAATAAGAAAGGCTATAGAAATTACTCTAGGAATTAATGCCAAGGTTAAGCTTGTTGAGCCTAAGACGATAGAAAGAAGTGAAGGAAAGGCAAAGCGTGTGATAGATAAGCGTAAGATTTAACAAAACCAGATATCAAATGTATGGTTATTCCATAAAAATGGGAGGGGTAAAACATGCTTGTAAAACAGATTTCCGTTTTTTTAGAGAACAAATCAGGCAGGCTCGACGAGGTTACTAAGGTTCTTGCAGACAACAACATTAACATTAGTGCTCTCTCCATAGCTGACACCACTGATTTCGGAATTTTGAGGATTATTGTCAATGATCCCGATAAGGCTGAAAAAGTTTTAAAGGAAAATGATTTTGCAGTAAGCTCTACAGAAGTAATTGCTATAGCAGTTCCCGACCAGCCGGGCGGGCTTGAAAAGGCATTGAAGGCTTTGAATGAGGCATCCATAGGTATTGAATACATGTATGCTTTTGTAGGAAAAACAGAGGAAGAGGCATTGGTAATATTAAGGGTTGAAGCACTGGAAGAAGCTGCGGATAAACTTGTAAAGAACGGTGTTAAAGTATTATCAGCAGACAAGGTATATAAGCTGTAGTTAGGAAGGATGTTATGGAATTAAAAAAGGAGCCTCTGGCTTACAGGATGATGCCGAAGACATTGGAACAGTTTTTTGGGCAGGAGGAGATAGTAGGTGAAGGTAAGCTTTTAAGCAGGATGATAAAAGCAGACAGAATTTCATCCATTATACTTTTTGGACCTCCCGGAACCGGTAAGACATCCCTTGCAAGGATTATTGCAAACAGTACTAAAGCGAATTTTGAAAAGCTCAATGCTGTTACTTCCGGTGTTGCCGATATCAAGAGAATTGTCTCCGATACCCAGAACCGGATACTTAATCCTGAGGGCAGAACTGTGTTATTTGTTGATGAAATTCACAGGTTTAACAAGGCTCAGCAGGATGCACTGCTTCCTTATGTCGAAGACGGTACAATAATTCTTGTGGG
>DAOOJC010000306.1:0-3031 GCA_035384905.1 Acetivibrio sp.
CAGCCTTTTGAACATTTAATACAGCAACAGAATTACTAAGAAACTCCATTTTTTTCTTGTTATTGTTGATGCGGTCCATTACTTTATTAATGTTTATGGAACTTAACTGCTGACTTCTCTGGGTAAAGTGATAAATAAGCCTAAAATACGCCATAACAAGGTTAATTGCCTGCTCGGCAATCTTTTGTCTTAACGGATTACTGTCATCCTGGGAAAAATAAGATATCATCGTTTCCTTTTCATTGTAAATATTCCTTATCCTTTTTCTCATGCCTGGGGGTAACTTTCTCAACAAGCTTTGATAAAGGGCGTTGCATTTTTCGTTAAGATTATGTATGCCTTCTATCTGCTGTTCGTCATTAAACTCCTTTAAAAACTTCTCATCCTTCATGGTTTGCATAATAAAATATACATAGCCAGCCGCTCCTATAAAAAGAAACGGCCAACTAAATCCTGTAACAATGAATATCCCCAGTATCATGGCAAGTAATGCTAAGTTCTTTAGTTTTAAAGCAGCTCTCACTAAAATTTCAAAATTCATTTTTTAACTTTTTACCTCCAAAACCATTGGTATAAAAATGTTGGATTAAATATCATACTATTAATCAAATTCCCTTGTCAAAATAAACTCAGTCCTTCTGTTTTTTGCCTTATCCTCTTCAGAAACATCATTTGGAATCAGGAGCCTCTCTTCTCCCCAACCCCGGGCTACTATTCTGTTCTCATTAACTCCATGCTGTACAAGATATTTTTTTACTTCCGCAGCCCTGTTCTGTGACAATAATTTGTTGGATTCATTACTTCCCACAGAATCTGTATGAGCATCAACAATAAGATAATATTCCGGAAACTGCGACAATATTTCCAATACTTCATCTAAAACAGGCAAGGATTCTGCCTTTACCGTTGCTTTTCCCGAATCATAGTATACCGGCGGAATATCCACTTTTGCCACCTTTTCCGTATTCTCTTCGATGCTTTTTCCATCCTGTTTCTCAAACTCTTTCTCTTCACCAACACTACCCGTAGTTTCAGTGTCCAGTACTCCCACAAGAAGTTCCTCATCACCGTCTATTTCTGCTAAAAAGCTTTCCTTATATATTTTCCCTGAAATTTCAAAATCAAAATCCAGGTCGCCGTATCTCTTCCATGTCTCTATCGTATCGTTAATTATTGACTCTACCTTGTTATCAGCAGTACTTAAACCAAAATAGCTTAAATTGTCATCTAATGACATGAGCTTAACATCTCTAAAGGACTCCTCGACATCCACCTTACTAACCTCACCATATTCCTGAGATTCATTCATTAACTCTGCAAGCGTTCCATAAGCCTTTTCGGGTCTTTCCAAAATATGCTTGGAAGAAGCATACCAGGTTTTTATAAAGCTCTCGACTTTATCTGCATTCTTCTCTGCATAACCCTTATTAACTATCAACATGGTAGGAATCAGATTAGGTACCTCTTTAGTAGTAATGAGCATCTTCACTGAATTCGGTTTTTCAGCGTTTATTTCGTTTATGGCAATGTTCATATCCGGACTCCACGATACTATTACATCCGCAGTACCTCTTCTCAAATCCTCTATAACTTCCGACATGCTTTCCCGTTCAATTGGTTTTATATCCTGGTACCTTAAACCTACCAGTCTTAAAAACTTGTTTAGTATAAATTTGCCTGTGCCGTTTTTAACATAAGACACCCTTCTGTCTTCGATGTCATTGAGGTCCTTTACCTCGGTTTTTGCAACAATTCCATCAGCACCACGGGAAAAATCCGTAATACCCACTATAATACCGGCACCGGGATATTGTTCCTGGAATCTCATAAAGGATGGAAGCGACATCTCTGTAGCGTGTATTTTTCCTTCTGCCAATGCCTTTATTCTGTCAGCATCCGCATGTATATATTCTACTCTCAGGTTCAATCTGTAATCCCTGTTATATTCTCTGTTCAAACCAATTAAAACAGGAGTTCCCCCAATCCAACTGTCCAATCCCATAATAAACTCATCACCCGAAGGAGGAACAATATCGTCATCCCAAATTTGAAACTCATTATCAAAATCAAATTCATCATCGACCTTTTTTCCATCTTTTCCGCTATTGTCGAAAGCAACAGGTTTATCTTTATTGCCCCCAAAACTAAATTGATTCCTGGAACAATAAGCTGCAATTCCGGCGGCTATTATAAGTAAAAATATAATTACATTTCCCCACTTTATTCTTCTTTCTCCCATCCCTTTGCCTCCTCCTGCAATAAAATTAGCTATAAAAAAATTATATCATTTTATTTCGATACTGCAACATATATTCTTGTTTGTTCCTGTTTGCCCTGTTTAAGCGTTCTTCTGCAAATTATTCAACTTCATCTAATTCACCCTTAATCAACCGATTAAATGTAACCATTATGCAGTTATTAACATAATATGTATTACAGATATTATTTGTTTATAAACGAAAGGTGGAATTATAAATGTCTGACGGAAGTGGCTTTGGAATTGGTCCTCAAACAGGTGGAAGTTTTAAGTCTTTACTTTCAAAGTATATTGGAGAAACAGTTACAATATTTACAAAAAGCGGTGGGCAATCCGGTGCCGGTTTTACTGGCGTAGTCCTCTCGGTAAACGATTGCTTTGTACGTCTTATTACAAGAATCGGACCACCACCGGCATGCTCCCTCGGCAATGCATGTACAGATTTTAATGTAGGATACGGATATGATAAAGGTAATCCAAAAGTAGCAGGTTACTCCGATTGTGGTCACAGCTGCGGTTTTAAAAAGGGGTATGATGCATATCCTTATTCTCCTGTACAAACTGCTGACAAATTAGGAGCATATAATGCAGGTGGATGGGATAACTATCCGGTTTATACCGTAGGTTCGGTAGCAGATATACCTATTTCAGCAATCGTTTCTTTCGTCCACAATGCTGTATAAACAACATATACAACAAAAGCCGGGGACAATTTATGCCCGTGTTCATAGGGACACATACTGAACCGTGGGTTTTGTAAAGGCAGGCAGCAGA
>DAOOJC010000307.1:0-3007 GCA_035384905.1 Acetivibrio sp.
TACGAAATGGGAAGAATGTTTAGAAATGAGGGAATGTCGGTCAAACATAACCCCGAATTCACACTCATGGAGGTTTATGAGGCATATAACGATTACAAGGGAATGATGGAGCTCACTGAAAACCTGTTCTCATATGTTGCAAAGGAGGTGCTTGGGACTACGGTAATAACCTACCAGAGTCAGGAGATTGATCTTACTCCGCCATGGAACAGAATGACTATGACTGAGGCTGTGCTGAAATATACCGGTATTGATTTTTCAAAAATTGAAAGCGATGAAGAGGCAAGAAGGATTGCTAATGAAAAACAGGTTCATGTTGAGGAAACGCTTTCAAAGGGTGAGGTGTTGAACCTTATGTTTGAGGAGTTTGTTGAGGAGCACCTGATTCAACCAACCTTCATAATGGATTATCCGGTTGAGGTTTCACCTCTTACAAAAAGGAAGCCTGACGAGCCTTCTTTGACAGAAAGGTTTGAGTTGTTTATAACGGGAAGGGAGATGGCTAATGCTTATTCTGAGCTGAACGACCCTATTGATCAAAGGGAAAGGTTTATCAATCAGGTTAAGAAGAGAGAAGCCGGCGATGAAGAAGCAAATATGATGGATGAAGACTTTGTTCTTTCTCTGGAATACGGTATGCCTCCGACAGGCGGATTGGGGGTAGGGATTGACAGGCTTGTCATGCTGCTTACCGATTCATATTCAATAAGGGATGTCTTGTTATTTCCTACAATGAAGCCAAGGGATTAACTGTAAACCGGTATATAAAAATGCATTGTTTAATGTTATTAAAGAAAAAGGAGGTTTAAGTATGTCCGATGATTTGAGGTTTAGGCAAGAGGATCTTGGCGATTCCGTTAAATTGAGTCTCTCGGGAGAAGTGGATATTTATACATCTCAGGAACTCAAAGAGAATCTATATAATATTGTAGATGCCAATAAGACCGATTTGATAATTGACTGCAGGGAATTGAACTATATTGACAGTACGGGGCTGGGGATTTTTGTAGGGGCTTTAAAGAAAGCCAAGGAACATGATAAAAAGATGGTTATAACAGGCTTGAAGGACAACATTAAAAAGCTTTTTATTATAACCGGGCTGGATAAAGTATTTACGATTGAGTAGAGGTGATAAGAGTGGGAACCGAATGTGACAGAATTGAAATTACTCTGCCGTTTAAAGCTGATTATGTCAGTCTTGCCAGACTCGCTGTTTCCGGAATTTGCAGCAGAATGGGATTTGATATCGAGACCATAGAGGATATAAAGGTTGCAATATCTGAGGTTTGCAGTAAGATAGTCAGCGTCGGAAGCGAGACTGCACACGGTTATACAATTGTATATGACGTTGCGGAAAGTGTTTTAAACGTTAAATATTTTTGTGATGACCCTTCTATAAAGTGCATATTTAGTGCTGAGAGGGACGGACTGGCGATACATATAATAAATGCATTGATGGATCGGGTGGAGTTGTGCAATGAGGCGAATTATATAGTTTCTATGTCAAAAACTCTTGAGGTGGTTAAGTAGTTATGACATGGGATATTGAAAGCACAAATAATAATGCCGACCACAACGAAGGGTTATTCGAAAAATATAAAGAGACTGAAAGTGTTGAAATAAGGAATGAAATTGTAAGCAGATACCTTTATCTTGCAGACATTATTTCAAAAAAGTTTCTGAACCGCGGTATTGATTATGAAGACATTTATCAGGTTGCGTCTATTGCTTTGATTAAGGCTGTAGAGAGGTTTGAGCCTCAAAAGGGTGTAAAGTTTATAAGCTTTGCAACCCCAACAATTATTGGCGAAATAAAAAGGTTTTTTAGGGACAAGGCATCGGTAATAAGAATTCCAAGAAGAATTTATGAGCTTTATCAGAAGGTTAATAATGCAAGGGAACATCTGACACAGGAATTGCAAAGACCTCCGCGTGTAGACGAGATAGCAGGATATTTGGACATTACTGAAGAAAAAGTATTGGAGATAATCGAATCAAATAATGTTCACAATATTCAGTCTTTTGATAAAAATGCATATACCGACGATGATGTAATGCTTTACGAAACCGTTGGACAGGATGACAAAACCTTTGAAGAAATAGAAAACAAGGATTTTTTAAAAAAGAGCATTGATAATTTCAATGATGCTGAAAAAGAGTTTATACAAATGAGATACTTTGGCAACATGACACAGAAAGACATTGCCAGGAAGTTTGGAGTGTCTCAAATGTATGTTTCAAGGCTTGAAAAAAAGGTGCTGGAACGGTTTAGAAGAATGATGTCTTGAACTCTCAATTTGTATTCTGCATATGGCGTTTTTGTTTTTTTAATAATCCGTAGATATATACGGAAGGTGAATAATGATAATGTTTACACCAATACTATAATGGGTAATTATTATTGAGAGTAAATATTATTAAGGAGAAGGGTAAGTTGAAGTTAAAAAGAACTTGTGAGATAAAGGTACCGGGCGAAAAAAGTGATATTCGAAGACTGGTTAACGATATAGTCAAGTTTTTGTGTGATTGCAATGGGTGTATTAATGATGTCATTTTATTTGATATCAAGGTTGTTCTAAATGAATTGATAATAAATGCAGTTACTCACGGTAACAAGGGTAACATTGATAAGTGTGTAAAAGTGAAAATCGGAATAACAGAAAACGATTATGCATTTTTTGTTATTGAGGACGAGGGAGAAGGGTTTGATTTTAAGAGCTTTATTGAGAAGGATTTCGAAATTGAAGATACGGTTGATTTCATGCAATTGAAAGAAAGCGGAAGAGGAGTACTGATTGTAAAAAGGCTCTGTGATAAATTAAAATTCAATGATAAGGGAAATAAGGCAGTTGTGTTGAAGAAACTGAATAAGGATTAGTTATTATACCGTATTAATTAATAATTTCGACTATTCTGTAGAATAATTGAGGATTTTATTAATAAATTAATTTAATTATGATTAATCGTATAGTCGAAGGTTTGAATCAATGTGAAGTAGATGATATAT
>DAOOJC010000308.1:0-3004 GCA_035384905.1 Acetivibrio sp.
CAATTCTTACATTTCTTTACATTCTAAATTATTAAGTCATTTTGCAAATTCCTATGAATTTTTTTTGCATAAATTGCAAAAACAAGAAAGCTACAATGTATTATATTACATTGATTTCTATTTTTCAAGAAAATTTATGAAAAAAATACATATTTATTGTCACAAATAAAATCCCCTACCGGCAAATATTTGCTGATAAGGGATTTCATGCATCCAACATCTGAAACAACTTTATACTACATAAGGCAATGTTTTTATTTTACGCAGTAAATATCTTTTCAAAATAGTAATATCCATGGAATCAATATATCCATCCTCGTTTAAATCGGCTGCTTTTTTATCGTCAGCTACAGGAAAATCGTCAATTTTATGAAGAATATATCTTTTTAACAGAGTAAGATCTGTTGAATTTATCTCACCATCACCATTTAAATCCCCTGGCAATCCCAACGTAAAGGTAGGTGTCGGGGTCAGCTTTGATGTCGGTGTTGGTGTGGGAATCACCCCTTCCAGAAAAGCATCCAATGCCTCCGAGGGTCTTCCGTCATCGTACCATGCCCCTTTACCGTACCCTGCCCAATTATAGCATTGCGGCTCCCAATAGAATACCCCCAATCCTTTACCTCCAGATACCGTTCTTGTCTTATTTATAATATCCGTTAGGAAAGCTTTGCTCGTGGAAGCCGGGTAAGTTGGCATTCCGACTTCGCAAATCATTACTTCCTTTCCGTATCTCGATACCATATCATTCATATTTGAAAGACACTGATTACTTAAGCTGGACCAGTTATCAACCTCGGGATATAGGGACATTCCAATTACATCAAACTTCGCCCCGTTATCGCGAAGACCGTCGAAAATCCATCTAAAAAAGCTGTTATTATGCCCGTTGGATATATGGACAATTACTTTTGCATCGCTGAAAACAGCCTTGACAGCGTCATATCCGCTGCTAACTAAAAGTGCAAAGTTCTTCATGTTTTTAGAGGCTTTGCCTTCTTCCCATAACATCCCGTCATTGGTTTCGTTGCCTACCTGAACCCATTCGGGCTTAACTTCGTTGGATTTTAATGCACTCAACACATCATAGGTATGGTTATAGACATCTGTCACGAGCCGATTTATATCATGATTGTTCCATGCCGCCGGTTTATACTGCTTCCCCGGATCTGCCCATGAATCACTGTAATGAAAATCGATCATAATTCTAAATCCCATATCCGCACAACGCTTTGCTATCTTAACAGTATCTTCCTTGCTGCAATGACCGGAATAAGGGTCGTCGGACGGGTTAACCCACACCCTTAGCCTGATAGAATTAATTCCATGCTCTTTCAATATTTGAAGACAATCTTTAGCAACACCGTTATCGTCATAAAACTTATATCCCTGCTCTTCCATCTGCAAAAGCCAGCTTACATCCGCTCCTTTTGCAAAATCTGCAGCCTTAACCGGGGCAGGATTGACAAAAAATGCATATATAAATAATAAGCACAGGATAAATGAAATTGTTTTCTTCACCAAATAATAAGCCCCCCTTAAAAAAAATGAATGCTAAGCTCTCCCAATATATATAATACGAACAATAAATCTTTTTAAGGGGCTTATTCTAACTTTCTACTATCCATGTTATCGACCGGCTAATACACTCCGTTTTACGGAAAAACATTTTTGATTACGGCTAGTTTCGAAGGCTATGAATAGGTGCGGGTATCCTTCCCCCTCTTTCAATAAACTCCTTACTGCTGAATTTGCTAACCTTCATTACCGGGCCAGAACCTAAAAGTCCACCGAACTCAACCACATCACCGACCTTTTTACCCGGTGCAGGAATTATCCGAACCGCTGTCGTCTTATTGTTTATTACGCCTATGGCAGCCTCATCTGCTATAATCGCAGAAATTGTTTCTGCACTCGTATCACCGGGAACTACTATCATATCCAAACCCACAGAACAAACACATGTCATTGCCTCAAGCTTTTCAATCGACAACGCCCCGGCCTTAACCGCATCAATCATACCCGCATCTTCACTTACAGGAATAAATGCACCGCTTAAGCCGCCGACATAGGAAGAGGCCATTGTTCCGCCCTTCTTTACCGCATCATTAAGAAGAGCCAGTGCAGCAGTGGTACCATGAGTTCCACACCTTTCAAGACCTATTTCCTCCAATATGTGGGCAACACTGTCCCCTACCGCAGGGGTTGGTGCCAGCGACAAATCAACGATACCAAAGGCTACTCCAAGCCGCCTCGATGCCTCATAGGCAACCAATTGCCCCATCCTTGTTATTTTAAAAGCGGTCTTTTTAATGGTCTCCGATACGGTTTCAAAATCAGCACCCTTAACCTTTTCCAAGGCTGCTTTAACAGTACCCGGACCGCTGACCCCAACGTTTATAACACATTCCGGTTCCCCTACTCCATGAAAAGCCCCGGCCATAAAAGGGTTGTCCTCAGGTACGTTAGCAAATACAACCAGTTTTGCACAGGCCATGCCTCCGCTGTCTGCTGTAAGCTCGGCAGATTTTTTTATGATCCGTCCCATTTCTTTAACAGCATCCATATTTATGCCTGATTTTGTAGTGGCAAGGTTAACGGAAGAGCAAACCTTTTTGGTGCTGCTAAGGGCTTCCGGAATGGAAGCAATAAGCTTTTTGTCCCCTACCGTATATCCCTTATGGACCAATGCGGAAAAACCGCCAATAAAATTAACACCAACGGTGTCCGCCGCCCTGTCCAAAGTTTTTGCAAACTCCACATAATTCTCATCGTCACAGCTTTCCGCAATAATGGAAACTGGTGTAACAGAAATTCTTTTGTTAACTATCGGAACTCCGTATTCCTTTTCTATGTCTTCTCCAACCTTCACCAGGTTTTGTGCAAGCCTCGTTATCTTGTCATATATTTTTCTTCTCGATTCCTTGCCGTTCGAACATGCACAATCCCTTAGGGATATTCCCATGGTGATTGTCCTTATATCAAGGTTTTCCTGCTGAACCAT
>DAOOJC010000309.1:0-3004 GCA_035384905.1 Acetivibrio sp.
AGGGCTTGCAAGCTTCAACGACAGTATCCAGATTATCCTTCTTTCCGGTATCAATCAAGATGCCTGAATCTCCATCAGACACAATATAGCAATTAACGAGGCCACACTTTATTCTTTGTACCATACTCATAGCAATTTCCCCCTATAATCACATTTTCGTCAATAGAAAACAAAACATATTACTGCTCTTTTTTACAGCTTTATTGGGGGCAGATTTTTCACAACTTATTCTTAATCCGTAGCATCGCCTCCACATGCATTATCCAATGCCTGCTGAAGGGCATTTTTATCAAGCCGATAATATCCTTACCGCACCAGTAATCGATAAGCCAGCGGGCATTTTCATCCGGACTGACACAACCGGAATCAATGAGCCTTTTCTTATCTTCATCCGAATACTTAGTCTTCATCTGTGAATATTCCATGCTTGTAAGAAGTGAGTTGGTAGAAAGCATAACTTCTTTGGCATATTCATATAAAGCCCTGACATTGAGTTTCTTTGAGAATTCTGCAATCTCCTGTCCCTGTAACTCATTGCCGGTCGTAATAACAGGCGAACCTATTTTCTTCTGATAACCGCCGGCCATAAGTATCTGCTCATCCCCTGCAATCAAAATATGAGCTACAATATCCTCAATTCGAAAGATGTGCCAGATCGAATATGAGAGTGTCTTACTGTGATAACCTTTCGCATTTGCATAAGGCATTTGATAAAATGCCTCAGCAGGATATTCGTTCACAATCTGCGTAATCTGCTCAAACAGCTCATTCCGAAGTTTAATGAGCAGTTCCGTTCCATCCTTATATGTAGCTTTCTTACCTATAAGAACCTGCATCTGTTTATTCATCTCTGACCATTCTTTATTCATTGTGCATCAAACCCCCTTTTTTCAGCTCCTTTATGCATTGAAGCCGGATATTTATAGATTTGTTTTCTAATCCTTCAAAGAACTTCATGTTCACAGCTATGCTCTGAGGATAAAAACAAGGTTACCGTCATTCGAAAATACTTCTCAAAAAGTCTGGCAAAATTTGTTTATCAATCCTCTTCTTTATATTCAAACAGATCTCCCGGCTGACACCTCAATGCTTTACATATAGCATCCATAGTTTCAAATCGTATTCCTTTCATTTTACCATTCTTCAAGTTTGAAAGATTTACATTGGTCATTCCGACTTTGTCAGCCAGTTCATTCAGAGACATTTTTCTATCTGCCATCATTCTATCAACCCTAATTATTATCGACATTTTTTGCCTCCTATGCAATAGAGTCTATATCATCCTGCAGTTCATACCCGTATACAAACATTTCTGAGACAATTCCGATAACGACACCTACAATTGCAATAATAATATTCTTTTCTGAAAATACCAATTTATAAGCTACCTGAGTAGCTGAGCCATTTAACATATCATCAATAATCGGTGTCACAGCATCGGGAATAAGCCCTGCAACAATTACCAATACGGCTAAAACACGAAGTTTATTAATTATCTTTTGGGAAAACGGTTTACCGGTCTTTCGGATTTCAAGAAGTATCAAGCCGGTAATTAAAGTGAATCCAAACACAAAGAGTGCATATAATCCGAAAGTAATATGTTTGGGGTATGTTCGATCCGTAGAAAAATATGTCCACATCTCTGTAATAAAAACATAGATTGAGACTGCCGCTATAGCAAAACTACATATCATATCTCCAAATATTCTCTTTTTTAAGCTTTCTGCCTTTTTGTCTTTCATAGCACACTCTCCTCGGGATTTAAACTTTTAATTTAATTATTTAAAGTTTATTATAGAACCAGTTTACTATTTGACAAAAAGTCTGTCAATAAATATTTAAAACATTACTTTAAATATTTCAATTTTGATTATAATTTATATTCTTCAATACAACTGAATTATTCAAGGTTTTCAGCAGCTTCGTCCATTTGCTGCTGTTCTTCAGCCTTGTATCATCCTTTATCATTTATACTTCCCTTCACCCGCTTCATTAGCTTTCTTAAGACTTAAGAATGCACATCCGCAGAATGTTATGTGTCTGGAGTATCAGCTGCTCTTGGTGCTCCTGGGGGTTGGGCAATGGCAGCAACAATTCCTGCAGATATTGTTCAATATTATGGTTACACACTTCGTGCAATGCAGAAATTACTGTATTTATATGGATTTTCGGAAATAGAATCAGATGAAGAAAACGAATTTTACAACTTAATTATAAATGGAGAAATAGTTGAAACCAATTAAAGTTTTCGAGCCCTCGGCCGGTGATTCTCAGGCTGACACTATTGTTCAGTTTGAGTTCACCCACCGAAAGCTTCCGGATCTCTTCATCGCTCCCGTAAGAGGGGCCATTTTCAGATATCATCATACCTAACTTCTCTTTATTTAATGCCTATGTATCTAATTTGCTCTATAAAAATATCAACGAAATACCGGATACTATTTATACTTTGTTTTTAAAACCCATTGCAGTTGCATACTTACCCCAGCATGGTATAAAAATACTCAGGGTCTAAAACCCAGGTTTTACTCTGCCTGTTATATTTCCAGTATGTTACTGTATACCCAAGCCGGTCAGCGTGGGAAGTTCCTGCTATAGCGTTTTGTGCTTGCAGCTTATATGGGCCGAAACCATCGGTTTTGACTGGGTAAAGGTGTGGTTGATAGATAATGAATCCGTCCAGGGGCTTGATAAGTTTGCCTTCTTTGTTATAAACCCTTCCTTCGTAAAATTCTTTACTGTCATTTACATCGATGATATAAGATTGGTTAAGTTTTTTGCTCCTGACAAGCACTCTGTAATTGTCCATATATTTGACTTCAAATTCTAGAGTCTGCACCAGATCCACAAATTGTTCAGGACCAAGCATATATTCGGCATTGTTATTGTAAAATGATATCACATAATAATACGTTAGTGCTCCACTTCCTCCAACGGGAAGACTTACCATAATCTCCTTTGAACTATAGCTGGTGAAGCTGCCCAAAAACAGCCATGGATCGAA
>DAOOJC010000310.1:0-2996 GCA_035384905.1 Acetivibrio sp.
TGGTATTGTGATTTCAATACTTCTGGGAGTTGTACTTGTTTTAGCATTGATAGGGTTTAGTTTTCTTACGGTTTATTGGTTCCCGGCTATGGTTATTGACAATTTGGGTGTTATTGCCGCTTTTAAAAAATCCATTGAGGTTTCAAAGTCTTATTACTGGCCGACTGTTGGGCTTATATTATTGGTTTTATTAGTAGGCGGGGTTATTTCAACTTTCGTAGCTTTTCCTTTTGCATTGCTGCCCTATGTTGGAGTTGTTATTTCAAGTGTGCCGACTGCATTATGTTCGTTTATCACAATTGTATTTGTTATGATGGTATACCGGGACAAAACCGGTAAAAATCAACCGCAGGATGATGAGATAGGTGGTTCTGCCCCTTATGAATTTATTTAGATTAGGATCTTTATAGCTTGTTTATTCTCCAATTTGAGAGATCTTGAAAAGGCTTAACCGTTAGCGGCTAAGCCTTTTAAGTACTCAGCAATAAGTAGGTCGACCATTCTTCCGTAGCTTCTTACACCGTCATTTTGCATATTGGCTTTCAGGTATGCATTGTTTATTGATGATGAGAAATCCTGTATTTTGGTTTCGTACTTTTCCCAGTAATTATTTGAGGCCTTGACATCGCGGGCTACACCGTCGCTAAACTTTTCCCTCAGTTCAAAATAATCCTCCGGGCTGTATTGATAAAGAGCATTGGTTGCATATATCATAGCCGAAAGAGTACCTGAATATTGAAAGTCATGATCAGGATGGAATTTACAGGCGAGATAGGCAATGTAATTGGCCTCATCCTCCCTGGAAAAGCCAATTTGATGTGCCATTTCATGGCATGCGGTAAATGGAAGCGATGTACTGGGGAGGGATATGTTTACATTTGCCTCTGTTGTAAAGGGAAAATAGACGCCTCCGATACCTAAGTAGGACATTACTTCAGAGAGCAATACTCCTTTGGGTCTTCCGAATTTGTACGTCAACTCCGGATATTTGGATTCAATATTATTATAACCCATATGTGCTCTTTTTAATGTATCGTTTATACCGCCAGATAGCTTCATTATACCGTCAATGTTCTCATCAACCTGAGTTCTGAGCTCGTTGGTACGTTGGATTAATGCCTCACACACATGTTTTAGCGTATTGATATCGGTTGGCTGGGTGTCATATCCGGCAATATCTTTAAAGGGAAGTCTCTGATAATTAAAGCCCCAAAGAAGTATAAAGGATAAATATAATATACTTGCTGCTGCAACAATATTTGATATTGCTCTGCCCAATATGCTCCATTTTTCCGAAGGAGATTTTATAATTCTTATTATTGTTCTTACTATCAAAAACAATAAAATTAAGACAGTTGAAATCAAAATAATTTCTGCAACAGATACGGGAATATATCCGAAAAGGATGTTTAGAGGTATGCTAAGTGCTTTATATAAACCCTTGGAATAAATATTTTCCGTCAAAGGATGGGAAAGGGATGAAAGATATAACAATAGATACCCTAAGGGTATCAGGAGAACAAGCATTAATCTTTTATGGACTGCTTTATTTTTCATAATTTTCACCGACTTTCATACGGGCTTATATTGTTTAAGTGAAGAGAAATATGGAAGAAACATTATGGAGCAAGTTGTAGATACTGTTAAGTTAATACGGCAATACTTTCTTCACTCTAGGTATCTATATAAACAGAATGAGCAAATTAAAATCTTTTTATTCGTTCAGAAACTGCCAGCTGCCCCGCATGGTTTCGAAACTGAGGCCTTTTTTTAAGCATTCGAAGAATGCATTCCGGTCAATATTTATTGCACCTAAGGACTCGAGATGCTTTGAATGGACCTGGCAATCGATTAATAGAAAATCCATTTCCAAAAGCCGTTGGGAAAGTGTAATAAGTGCGGTTTTTGAAGCATTGTCCATAACGGAAAACATGGATTCTCCAAAAAAGCATTTTCCAAGGGAAACACCATACAGTCCACCCACAAGAGAACCTTCATGCCAGGTTTCAACAGAGTGGGCAAAACCAAGACGATGAAGGTTGCAATAGCTTTCAATGATGTCATGGGTAATCCAGGTGTTATCCTTGCGAAGCTCTGAACACATGGTGATAACATCCTCAAAACATGTATCGAAGGTTACTTTATACAAATTTTTCTTTAAGAATTTACGCATGGAACGTGAGATATTAATGCTATCGGGGTATAGTACACATCTGGGATCAGGTGACCACCATATTATGGGATCACCTTCACAAAACCATGGAAAAATACCGTTAGCATATGCGAGAAGAAGACGCTTTGGGGAAAGGTCTCCGCCTACAGCCAAAATCCCATCTTCATTGGCTAGGGAGGGATGGGGAAAAATCAATTCGCTTGTAAGTCTGTAAACAGGCATTAATCCATCACCCCAATCTTCTCTCTTTTTACAAACTAAAAATCTTTAACCAAAGCTTCGCCTTTTAGCTTTAGCTAGACGAACTCACTTTTATTTCACCGTCCACTATATCCACTACCGCGGTTCCTCCCTTGGAAAGCTTACCGAAGAGGACCTCATCGACAAAGTATGTCTTTATTTTGTCCTGTACAATTCTTAATATTTCCCGGGCACCGTAAATAGATGAAAGACCTTTTTGAGCAAGCCACTTATAGCACCGGGCGGTAACCTTAAGCTGTATTTTCTTGGGCGTCAACTTCTCCTCAAACTGTTTTATTGCCTTCTTGGCGATTAGGATGGCCATGTCTTCATTAATATGGTTGAAGACCACAATTTCATCAAGCCTGTTTCGAAACTCAGGGGAGAATATGCGGTCCACTTCTTTTGATATTGCACTTCTGTCAATGTTTCTGTTGTCAAATCCTATCATGGTTTTACCGACTTCGCGGGCTCCTGCGTTTGAGGTCATAATCAGTATGGTGTTTCTGAAATCCGCCTTTTTACCGTTGTTGTCGGTAAGGGTGGCATAATCCATTATTTGAAGCAGCACATTGAATATGTC
>DAOOJC010000311.1:0-2957 GCA_035384905.1 Acetivibrio sp.
GATAAAAATGAATTTACCTTTGTAACCACAAAAGGATTTGAACCCTTCGACATAAAAGAAATAGGATACAACCTGAAAGGCAGGAAACTCTTTGTATACTATCAAAACAACTTGTTTGTATTCTCTTTTATATATGATCCCACGGATACTAAATATCTGTCCGGCAAGATCATGGAAAGCATTATTAATTCTATAGAGATAAACGGTATTGGCGTGAAACTCGAAACGAGAACAATTCCCGGCAAAAACGAAAAATTCGTTGAAATCATGCAATCCGTTAAGACTCTATACACAAATGCCCTTTCCAAGGAACAAAACGAGGTTCGTTTGAAAAATAAATATTTTCCCAAAAATCTGGATCTTACAAACATGGTTAGAATCGAGGGTGGTACCTTTATTGACGATGAAGGTGATGAAATTACAATAAAACCGTTTTATGTTAGCAAGAACCTTGTGACAATCAATGAATGGAACAAATATTCAAATGATAAGATTGATATCAATAAATACAACACTAAATACAATATAAATATTAAATCGGAAAAATATCCGGCAGTTTTTGAAACAGAAGAGAAGTACGGTATGGTCAATATAAAAGACAGCCTGAGCCTTTTTAAGTTCTGTAACAGTTTGAGCAAAAGTCATGGTTTGGATGAGTATTACTCCTTTGTTGAAAACAGTTACGGCACATCAACACTGTTTGAGCATAACAATGGGTTCCGCCTGCTTAGTGAGTATGAACTGAAATACATCTTAAGGAAGACTAAATCCGAGCCTTATAAGAACAACGCCAGGTCCAACACAATTGCACCGGTAGGCTCATCCGACAAGAATGCCTTCGGTATATATGACTTTGATTCCAATGTAGCCGAAGTGACCGATTTTGACTATGTATTCAAAGTAAAGGACAGCAATCAAAGGCTGTGCGGTTTCAGATATGCAAAGGATGCGGAAAACCCTGTTCAGGAATTGATAAATGATTTCTTTCTGGACTAGATAAAGTGAAGAGAAATATTTCAGAAACTTATGTTTCTTCCATATTTTTCTTCACTTTTTTTCAAAAGTGAACACTTTTTATGAAAAAAGCTCAGGAATCCAATGATCCTGAGCTTTTTTACAGTTATAAAATCAAATTAGTTATTTTCTATATTGTTAGTTATTCTTTTATATTGGCAATTTATCTATTTTTCTCAAAAGGAACCTTTTCATTATGGTAATATCGGATGAATCTATTGATCCGTCGAGATTTAAGTCTGCTGCATCTTCTACAGGCAATGATGATAGTTTTCTCAGTACAAGTCTTTTCATCATAGTAAGATCTGTTGAATCTACAAATCCATCATCGTTTACATCCCCATATATAATTTCAGGTTCGGGAGTGGGTGTCGGTTC
This sequence comes from Acetivibrio sp., assembly GCA_035384905.1. Taxonomy (GTDB): domain Bacteria; phylum Bacillota; class Clostridia; order Acetivibrionales; family Acetivibrionaceae; genus Hungateiclostridium. The sequence continues at coordinate 1,393 of DAOOJC010000311.1, forward strand.
TGGATCAAAAGGATTATCCTTTAAATTTGCAAAACCTGCAAGAGCATAAATCAATGCACCATTCCAGTTTATTGCAATTTCATTGGTCTCGTAACTATCCTGAATATCAACCCAATCCTTTGCTCCGGGCCATCCTCCTCCGACAAGACATCCTGGCCACGGATCACGGATTCCGTCTCCTCCTGAACGCCTGTCATGCGGATTCATGGGAGGATTGATTCCAAGTCCCGTTACATATGACCTGTTGTAATAGTTTCTTCCGAATATATGGCTCAGCGAATCCAAAGCCGCATTTATATAATCGGCATTCGGGGAAAGATCGTTTGCAACCTGCAGAACCATTGTCTGCCTTGCGACAGTACCGTTGCATCCCCAATAATATATTGACCCGAGAGTCCTTCCATACCCATGGTTATTACTGTTTTGTACAAGAAAATCTGCTGCTGAGAAAAGAGAACTCTTTATTTCATTTTCCAGAGACTTGTTTTTACCAGATCTATTAGACAATAAATAAGTGAACATACCGAGATTTTGAACATCGCTCCAGTCAAAATCAGGTATAACCTTTTTTGAATAACTGGAAGCACTGTTTTCAAAATCCTGAAGATACTCTTCTTCACCCAAAGTCTCCCACATTTCTGCCGCTGCCCACAATCTGTCATCCTTGTCGGTTGTATCATAAGCACCTGTTGAAAATCCATTCTGATTGGGTGGTTGATTTGACGGATTTGCTTTAAGGAAAGCATAGCTTACTTTTGCAGCTTCTATACACTTGTCCGCAAATGTTGCATCATAAGGCCTGTATATTCTAGAAGCCTTAGCCAGCATAGCTACAAAATCTGCAGTAGCTGCACTTCCCCAAGGTACAAAAAATCTTTCTTCCCATTCACTTTCAGGCATAATAAATCCGCCGAAGTTTCTTGTGGACAACTTATGGGCAACTTTACCGCTTCCGTCAGGATACTGCATCTTTAAAAGCCACTCCAACTCGTATTTTATTTCATCGAGGTAATCCGGAATGGAATTGTTTTTTTCCGGGATATCCAGTTGAATAGACTCCAACTGATCCTGAAACTGTTCCCAGGCTAAAAGCATACCGCCAACGGTTATACCTGCATTAACCACATACTTGTTATAATCCCCTGCGTCATGCCATCCTCCGGTGCCGTCTTTTGTTGTGTGCTGGCCGTTAATATAGTCAAGGTAAGCATCCTGTGTGTGACATGCTGCATGGGAAAAGTTATTGCCGTTATATGTAGCCTGAACCTGTGTACCGCAACGCATCAAATACATGCCCAGCATCGATACTTTGAAGGGATCGTCATATACTTTTGAGGAAATCTTGAAATCAACACTCTTTCCAACTCCTTGTACTGCGAGATAATATGTCCCTTCACTGGTAACCGGCGAAAAATCGGCTATGTAAACAGTTTCATTGGTGTCAGTATCGTACTTGGATACAGCTGTACCTGTATAAACAATATTCTGGTCTTTGTCAACTACATAAAAGGTTGAACAATTTGCAGCTATAGTTGCCTTCTTTTGTTGGTCAGGAAAATATCCTA
>DAOOJC010000312.1:0-2900 GCA_035384905.1 Acetivibrio sp.
GGATATCTCCTAATTATTTACTTGTCTTGCCAACTATAATTATACTCTAAGTTTATGGATGCATCAAATAAATATGAAGAAAAATGTTTATGCACCCTTTGCTATTTACTATATATATGAATAAATACCGGCTGTTATGGATTAAATTATTTCAAATACTCGAAAAACATGTCTGCCTCCATTGATAAAATAAAATCCCGGTAGGCTTTCTTTTCCATGAGGGCGTTCATGAGATTCTTTTTTGCAGCAAAGACCTTTTTATCCGGTTGTCCCTTTCCCTCAAACACAAAAAAACTTCGCTCGTTTTCACTTAAGAAATAATTTATCATTCCGCTTTGCATCAAAAACTTCAAACCCGACTTAACAATATTTTCCTCCACACAGAGTTTAAGGGAAACCTCCTCTACAAAAGCTCTGCCGCCCCACTTTTTTATTATATGCTTCAGCACCCCCAGCAAGCTTAAAACAAAGCCTTTAAATGAGTAATCCGGCAATACCGAAAAATTAATAATCACGTTTTCCGGGTTTGCAAGGGCTATAATCTCCCTGAACACAGATGTATTGACAGGTGTGGATAAAAATACAAGATCCCTGCATTTATTCACGGAATACCTGTCTGCAGTATTATTCAAATTGAAGGCCGACTCAAGTCCTTCATAGAACAACTGAGCCTCGGGATACTTTTTTAAAATGCTCTCTAGATCCAGTCTCCTCTCGTCTTTTATATTTCCGGTAAACAGTACTTTCGACTCACCCACCGCTTCGATCATATAGCCTAAAGTCAGCTGTATGCTTGTATTTCCTTTGTAACTGTTCCTGCCTATTTTATAGGTCACATCAAAGCTTTTGCCCTCCAAGGACTTGTCTGTTCCGAACCATTTTACCGCCGGCACCCTGTTTTGGTTTTGATCCTCCAATACCATGATGTGGTGGTTTTTTTCCGTTTTCCTGTCGCTTACCACCCTTATTCCCCTTGTATAAAACAAAGGGGGCTCAAATCCTTCGCCATATGGACCTGCCGACTCAAGCCTTTTATACAGCTCATCTGTGACCTCTTCTAAATCAAGCCCCATATCCGCATCAACACTTATTTGGTCTTTTATATAATACTTGTTTTCCACAGCAGTCTCTATTTCCGCGGTAAAGTCATCAAGGACCTCTTTCCTTAAGGAAAGGCCCGCTGCCTGGGAATGGCCGCCAAATTTTAAAAGCCTGCCGGAGCAACCTTTAATCAACTCATATATGTTTATTTCCTCAATGGATCTTGCAGAACCTACAACAGTTTTTCCGTCCTCTTTCAGGGAAAGTAATATGGTTGGTTTTCTGTAAAGTTCGCAGATCCTTCCGGCAGCAATGCCGATTATTCCATGATGCCAAAACTCATTAAAGAGTACCAAAATTGTTTTGTTCTTTTTTTTGGTTTCCACCATTTCCACAGCTTCGTCTACAATCGATTGCTGTACCCTTTTTCTCTCCGTGTTGAGTAAATCGATTTTCTCTGCCATTTCCTGTGCCCTGTCCGGATCCCTGCATAACAGCAGTTCAACCGGAAGCCGTGCTGTCTCCATCCTTCCCGCAGCATTTATTCTTGGTGCAATCTGAAACGCAATATCCTCTTCGCTTTCGAGCTTACCGTTTTTTCCGGCTAAATCCAAAAGCTTTTTTAGTCCCGTTCTCTTTGAATTTATTAACACAGGCAATGCCTTTTTCAGAAGGTATCGGTTTTCCCCGTTAAGACTCACCACATCCGCAATTAACGAAAGGGCCAGCAAGTCTAGAAAATCCGATGCCCTGTCATGAAGTCCCTTGCTCTCCAACAAGGCGAGGCAGAGAAAATACGCCATACCGCAACCGGATATGTTTCTTGCCCTGTGTCCCTCGCCCAAAAGCTTGGGATTAAGTATAACATCGGCCGGAGGCAACTCATCGGGAATGGTGTGATGATCGGTCAAAATCACATCCATACCCAGTTGTTTTGCCGCAGCTATTTCATTCACGTTGGAAATACCGCAATCACAGGTTATTATTAAAGAAACCCCTTGCTGTGAAAACCCTAAAACCACATCCTCGTTCATTCCGTAACCTTCGGTAAACCGGTCGGGAACGTGATAGATGACCGAAGGAGTAAAATACCTCAAGCACTCAACAAGGGTAACAGTACTTGTGACTCCGTCAACGTCATAATCACCGTAAACACATATTTTTTCACCACTGTCTATAGCCCTGGATATCCTTTCCACCGCCCTCTTTATATTGGGAAATTCATCGGTTTTAGTGGGCTTATAGAGGTTTTCGTTGAGCATCTGGGTTACCGTCTCCGGGTTCTTGAAGCCTCGGTTATAAAAGATTCTTGCAATAAGTTCGTCTCCCCCGCAGGCATCCAGCAACTCTTTTGGAATTTCGGTTTTCTCGTTTAATATATTCACCTTGATATTCATTTATGTCAACTCCTCAATGCTATCCCAGTCCAGTTCCTCCAAAAAGTCATCGTCCTCTTCCATAGCCTTATAATCAATTCGCTCATTATTGCAGAACCAGTTAAACTCACATAGCTTGCAGCTTTTTTTGTACATATTCTTGTCAAAGCTTTCATAATCGTACTCCAAAATAGCGTTTATCCTGTTTTGAAGGGTTTTCCCGAAGGTTTCATGCATATCCGCACTATAGTTAATTTCCGCTAAAACCTTGGGTGGGTCGGGCTGCCAGTAACACATCCTTATTTTAGAGCAATCCATATCCCTTAAAGCCACCTTATCGAGCTGTTCCTTCAGCACATACAAATACACTATGGTCTGAAGACTCTTTCTCAGCTTTTCACCCTCCAACCTTTCGTTTCTTGCTTTTTCAGCACTATTCCCTCCATGAGTCTTCCAATCCCATATTTCAACACTATCGTCCCT
>DAOOJC010000313.1:0-2889 GCA_035384905.1 Acetivibrio sp.
GTTTTTCTGGCTGGGCGACTGGTGCCGCCTCTTGGTTTTCCGGTTTCTTTTCGATTATGACATTTCCGTTCATATCAAGAACCTTCGTATACGTAATAGGTTCATGATATATTCCTTTACTCATAAAAGGTACATATGCTGCCGCCAACTGCAGCGTATTGACTCCTTCTCTGGGTCCTCCCAAAGCAAGGGAAAGATATCTTTCATCATCCCTGTTTATGTTGACCTTGTCCAAGTATTTAAGGGATAGATCCGGTCCCAGTATTTCCTGCCATACCCTGGCTGCCACGACATTTACAGACCTTCTCAAAGCGTTTCGAATGGTTGTAAGCCCGGCATATGCACGATTATCATTCAATGGATAGGGACTTTTATCCGTTCCCTGAAAATACATAGGAATATCATCAATTACTGTGGCAGCGGTTATCTTTCTTTCATTAATAGCAGGACCATACACTGCTATGGGCTTGAACGTAGATCCCGGTTGCCTTTGTACCCGAGGGTCAGATGCCCTGTTCAAGGGTGCACCTATCTTTTTCCCGGAGCCTCCATATAGTGCACGGACATATCCGTTGCCATCCATTATAACCATAGCAGCCTGTGGAGTCTGGCTGGTTTTTTTGTTTATTTTTGTGAAATACTCTTCATTCTGAAATACTTCGTCCATGGCTTGTTGAATCTTCGGATCCATGGTGGTGTATATTCTGAGCCCGTTATTGTAAATGGTTTTCAAGGCCAATTCCTCTGAATAACCCAGCTTAATAAGATCATTTTTTACATCGATAACCACTTGATCAATGAAATAAGGTTGATTACTGGCAGACTCCGAAGAACGTTTGTTGGATTCTGCAAAAAGAAGTTCTTCTTTAACAGCCTTATCATATTCTTCCTGAGTTATTTTTTCCTGAATCAACATCTCTTTTAAGATTACTTTTTGACGTTTGATATTGTTTTCTTTACCCTGCTTTAAAAAGGGATCATATTTTCCGGGTAAGTTGGTAATACCGGCAAGAGAAGCACATTCTGCAAGGGTGAGTTCCGAGACGTCTTTATCAAAGTAGGTTTGTGCCGCAGCTTGTACGCCGTAGCAGTTTTGACCCATATATATGAGGTTTAGATAAAGTTCAAGGATATCATCCTTACTCAGCTTGCGTTCTAAGTGAAGGGCAAGCCACCATTCCTGAACCTTTCGTTTTACAGAGCGGTCTTCGTTACCAGTCAGGTTTTTTATTACCTGCTGTGTGATGGTGCTTCCGCCGTGGGATGAGGCTCCGGGAATGAAGAAATTCTTTACGGCACTGGCTATTCTTTTTACGTCTATACCCGGGTGATCATAAAACCGTTTGTCTTCTATTGCAACAAAGGCATCCTTTAAATCCTGAGGTATGTCTTTAAACTCAACCTTTTCACGATTCTTATCTCCATGCAGGGCCATAATCTCATTACCGTTGCAATCGTATACCCGTGTGGTAAATCCCGTAAGCATAATTTGATCTTGAGTCAGTTCTTCAGCAGTACTGACATAAGCGACCGTCATGCCGGTCAGAATACCGCCGACCAGACATGAGACTAAAACACCCAAAATAAATACAAGTTTAATAAACTTGAATATGACTCTGAATATGTTGCGGACTATTCGTTTAACGCTGTTTTTTTGAACTTTTCTTGAAACAGTTTTTGTTTTAGAGTCCATAAAAGTTCCTCTCCTTTGTAATAAAGAAAACTAATCAAAATCAGTATTTCTTTCTTATGTACAATTTAAATTTTTGTCTAAACTTATTTCATTATAACATAAAAAGCAATGATGATTAAGAGTTTTATCAATACATAGAAAAAGTATCACAAAGGACAGGCCATGAACATAATATAAGTAAGGAGGGCCTTTTATGAGAAAAAAAACCAATCATTACCGCCGTTTATGGTATTTTAAACGAAACCGGAAAAAAATACGGTTTTATATAATTCTTGCTGCTATTTTTATTATTCTTGTTGTCCTTATTTTTCTTGCCGAATCGAAAATAAGACGCAGTGTCATGGAATTTTCGGAATATAAAACAAAATCCATAATAAACAATGTAGTAAGTAATGCCGTTAATGACAACTTTCCCGACAGCATAAACTACGAAGATATTATAATTGTAAACAGGGACGCAAACAATAGAGTCAGCTCAATACAGACCGATATAGTAAGGTTAAACAGAATTTTTGCCAATTTATCTCTTGATATTCAAGAAAACCTCTCAGAGTTAAAAAACCAAAGAATATCAATTCCTCTTGGTGTAGTATTCGGCAATTCCGTGCTTTCTGCCGAAGGACCGAATATCAGTGTCAAAGTAATCCCCTCAGGCAGTGTGGAAACCGATTTTAAGTCGGAGTTTACCGGTGCAGGTATTAACCAGACAAGACATAGGATATATCTTGAGGTTAAGACCAAGGTAGGTATAGTTATACCTTTTACAAAAAAGGATACCGAAATAATAACATGTATACCTGTGGCTGAGACGGTAATAATTGGCGATGTCCCATACTATTACAGGGGTTCAAATGAAGATTTATATATCGATACCCACGGATATTAGCACCGCCAATCAGGGCAAAGACTGATATATTGCGGTTTTTCAAGCTTTTTTATTCTTATCGGCATCGTTCTTTTTTATATCGCTTTTTTTGGCGTTTTCAGTATTGGAAGTTCCTGCCGTCATCTTACATTTTCCTTCAAAGATGCTGCCTTCTTCAGTTAGGAGGCTGTTAACCAATATGTCTCCGTAAAGCTTTGCCGTAGACAAGATTTTTAATGTTTCCCTTGCTTCAATGTTTCCCTTTACTATACCGGAAACAAAAATGTTCTTTGCAAATATGTTTCCGTTAACAACGGCATCTTTTCCGATA
>DAOOJC010000314.1:0-2878 GCA_035384905.1 Acetivibrio sp.
TACACCTCCTCATCCCATACAACAATCCATTGTATACTAAGTAAAATCTTGTACTCATCGAGGGTACTCAATTTTGTAATCTAAATTCCATCAGTTGTTCACACTGTCCTTAAAAAAGTCCTTTAATGCTTTCATACGTGGATCAATATCATCGCTATGGCATTTACACTCGCTGCTATTAAGATCCACACCACACTTCGGGCAAAAACCCTTACACTCATAATCACAAAGCTGCCTGACCGGAAGATTAAGCACAATATTGTCTTTTAACGCCTTTTCCAGGTCTACATACTTGCCCTGATATGTATAATGCTCATCGGTTTTATCGCTGCCTTCCTCAATAAAGTCCTCCTGTATGTCAACCTGAACCATTGACTCAATATCCTTCAGGCATCGGAAACAATTTGTCCTGTATTCGGCCACCAACCTGCCGTCAAGCTTAATAACGCCTCCGGCATTTACCATCCTGCCTTTAAAGCTTATTGGCCTGTCAACAATAAAATCCCCAACCACAAAGGTATCCTTTTCCAACGGTTCATTAAGCTCTATATCAAGAGATGCTCCATCGCTTTTCAGTATATTTGCTATATCAATTATCATACTCATCACCTCTTAAAACCGACAGTGAATATTATACTAACTAATAATTCACATGTCAAGAATTATGTGAGAACCTTTTTTTTATTATCACACAAAAGAATAATATAATACTAAAATTATGGGTGCATTAGAAAATATGCACCCATAATTTTGAATACTTTAAAGCAATCAGCCCGATATGAATATATTATTCAGCAGTTTTTAACCCTTACCTTTTCAACGGCCGCAGATGCTATAAAGAACACTCCCGCCATAAATACAAGAACCGTAATATGCGGCAGTATGGATCCAAGTCCCATGTTTGTACCCACGGTATTGTTTAATGCCTTAACCGCCCAGTATTGCGGAAAAATCATCGCAGCCTTCTGCATAAATTCCGGTACTATTTCCAAAGGCCAGTAGCATCCTGCCAGCATGGATGTCGATATAATTAGTACCGAAGAATAAGCTGCAAGCTGTGCGTTTGTTTTTACAATCGTAGAAAGCAGCATTCCCAGTGTTGTCAGACACAAAAGATAAACGCTTATCAAAAGTATGCTTGCATGCAGAGAATTTCCCCAACCTACCCCCAGCACAAAGCGTCCGAAAAGTATCAGAATGCCCACCTGAATCCAACTCTTTAAAAATATTCCAAGAACCTTGCCCATCATAATTGTTGCAGTACCAGCCGGAGTGGCTGAAAGCCTTTCCCATGTCCTGTTTTTCTTATCCTCAAGTATTACCCCCACACCCAGTATGACCGTAAACATCACAAACATTACAGTAACACCGATGGAACTCTGTGCCATCCCGTCAAAATCCAAGCTTTCCTCGCCTCCCGACACCCTTATATCCTCCACAGTAACGGTCGAAGGTCCTTCAAGCTTTTTTTCAAACCTCTCGGTTATCCGTGAAATAATCAAATCCCTGTTCTCCATATTCGATGACTCAAGAAAATTATCAAAATACACCTTTGAAGCCTCTTTGATGTTTAATCCGGTAAAGGCAGTCATGATAACCTGTTGTGCCACCACATACCCCGTAGAAGCTGGCTGTTTTAAAACATGTATTCCTGCCTTTCCTTCACTGATATTTTCGGTAAAGCCCTCAGGAATAATAAAACCAGCTTGAAGTTCCGATTCCTTAATTCCTTCAATAATCTCCTGCCGGCTCATTTCAATGGCCTTTATGCTGCTGTCTTGTTTTATTCTTTCAATAAGCTCCCTTACAAAATCACTATGGTCATCAGCAGCAATTCCCACAGGAATTTTGGGAGTCTCATCCGAGCCACCGCTGCTATATGCAAATCCCATTACTACCGTTAGAATTATAGGAATAACCATTATAATCAAAAGGGTTGTCCGGTCCCTTAATAGCCTTATCAGATCGTACCATGCGATACATAACACTCTCAATCGTTTCGCCTCCTTATAAAACATACTGCAGGATTCCAGGAAAGACATACCGAAAACTTAAGTTTGGCTATTTGTTCACATTGTCTCTTCCATGCTTTCCTTTTTTAAATAATAAACATCAAAAAAATATACATCCGGCTTAATACAATGCGGTTTAGGATACCTGCGTCTTAAACCGTGCCACGCCTATGCCGAGGTATAAAACTCCCATCAAAACAAGAACCACACAGGAGGGAAGAATACCGGTAAAACCGCTTCCCAGCATAAGATCAAAATATCCGTTTACTGCCCACCAGTTCAGTGTGCCCTTTGCAATAACTCTTATAAATTCGGGCATCATATAAAACGGCATCATCCCGCCTCCGATAATTGTAAATGTCTGAATAAAAAGCTGGGACAAGCCTTCTGCCCCCGATGAGGTTTTTGCCATGGAGCCTATCATCATTCCCAGCCCTGATCCTGAGAATGCAGCACATACGGTAATAATAACCACGCCGGCTATTGAACTTCCCCAATCCACTCCATATGCAAACCGGGTAAATACAATAAGAATCATCGCCTGAGTAAAGGTAATGAGAAGAAGCCCTAAAAACTTTCCTGTAATGAGTGACACCTTTCCCGCTCCGGTGGTCAAAAGCCTTCCGAGAGTATTCGACTCGCGTTCTTCCACCATAAGCTTTGTTCCTGTGGAAGCACCGAACAAAATAAACATTACAAGCATTGCAGCAGAATAGTACTGCATTCCGGAAACGGTTTCAGGCTTTTCATGCCCTTCTTTATAAGACTTAATATCCTCATAAAACTCAAGAATACCTTCTCCTGTTTTCTGCTGCATATCAAACATTACAGACATAAAATCCGGCGGAAATTCTTTTGATTTCTCA
>DAOOJC010000315.1:0-2876 GCA_035384905.1 Acetivibrio sp.
TCTTCCTTTATCACGCCGGCATATCTTAACAGCCATGGATTTTGGCACTTTCTAATATCGGAATGACCTTCGGTTGTTGTTTTAGAAAGCCCATCTATCTCCATGATACCCATATCGATATCATATATCATAGGGCGTATGTCAACTTGCTTTATTTTGCCCTTGGATTCCTTATCAATATATATTTCTTCTTTATCAAGAAACTGCCTTAATAGCTCCTTAAAAGCTCCAATATCTGAATCACTATCCGTTGAAACCAAAATATCATACGATGCCCCCGCAACAGAAGCCATAATGTTAGATCGAGAATTTTTATCAGCAGCATCGACAATACGAATACCTTCAGGAAGATTGCTGTTCAGCCTTTGCACAAATTCCCCCGGCTCAACATCTCCCTCCATCTCAAAATCAGCATATTCGGATTCACTGGTAACCCCAACAGAAAGGGGCAGTCCAAAAACCATCTGCGGATGGGGATTAAACCCTTGCGAATAGGCTATTGGAATACCGGAACGCCGCAAAGCTCTTTCATACATCTTCATAAGATCAAGATGGGAAATAAACTTAACTTCCTCACCTCGAATGAATTTTGCCCTGATACTACTCAAGACATATCCCCCCCTCAAAAACAGCAGCCCCACAACCTGAGCAGCTTATCCTACAGTTTGAGGTAACCTCTTGTCTTTCGGCCTTTTCATACTCTCTTTGCAAAAACTTCTTCGATACGCCCGTATCAATATGATCCCACGGAAGAACTTCATCATAAGGCCTCTTTCTATTGGCATAAAAATGAGGATCAATTCCGCATTCATCAAAGGCTTCCATCCATTTGTCAAACCTGAAGTGTTCACCCCAGCTGTCAAATTTGCATCCCTTCTCAAAAGCCTTCAAGAGAACCTTTGACAGTTTTCTGTCCCCTCTGGAAAAAACAGCTTCCAAAAAACTAAGTTCGGGATCATGCCAATTGTATTTTATATACCTTGTCTTTATTTTGCTTTTTAAAAATGACTGTTTTTGCTTATATACTTCCATGCTGTCCTGGCTTTCCCACTGAAACGGAGTAAAAGGTTTCGGAACAAAGAATGAGGTGCTTATGGTAACATTAAGTCCTTTCCCCCTCTTTTCTTTCGGGTTTTTCATGTAAGCATCCACAACTTTTTCGCCAAGATCCGAAATACCTTCTATATCTTCAAAGTTTTCTATCGGTAGCCCCAGCATAAAATAAAGCTTTACCCCGCTCCATCCTCCACCAAATGCAGTAGAAACCGATTTTAGCAAGTCTTCTTCGGTAACTCCTTTGTTGATTATATTTCGAAGCCTCTGGCTACCGGCTTCCGGTGCAAAAGTCAAACCGCTTTTCCGAACCTTCTGTGCCTTTTCCATAAGTTCCAGGGAAAAAGAATCCACCCTAAGAGAAGGAAGAGAAAGATTGACTTTCTTTGGCTCCATATCCTTAATCAACCCATCGGTAAGTTCTTTTAAAGAGGAATAGTCACTGGTACTTAAGGATGTGAGGGATATCTCTTCATAGCCTGTACTTTCCACCAAATTCCTTGCAATCCCCAACAGCTTGTCCGCCGACCTTTCTCTCACAGGCCTGTATATAAACCCGGCTTGACAAAACCTGCACCCTCTTATGCACCCTCTAAACAATTCGAGCATTACCCGGTCATGTACTATACCTGTAAAAGGAACCACCATTTTGTCAGGGTAATAAACCCTATCCAGATCCCTGACAATTCTTTTCCTTATTTTGCTAGGATACATGTCATTAACCGGCCGGAATGAGCCGATAGTTCCGTCGGGGTTGTATTTCACCTCATAGAATTGGGGAACATAAATGCCCTCAATTTTCGAAATCGAACGCAAAAAATCTTCTCTTGACAAATCCTTCTTTTTCCAATCCAAATAAGCATCCATGACCTCATTTATAACTTCCTCTCCTTCGCCCACCACAAAAAAATCCACGAAATCTGCCAGCGGCTCGGGATTATAAGCACAAGGACCCCCTGCACTAACAAAAGGATGATTCTTTGTCCTATTAGCACTCAAAACAGGAAATCCGGCAAGGTCAAGCATGTTAATAATATTTGTATAACTCATTTCATATTGGAGGGTAAATCCAACAAAGTCAAACTCCTTAACAGCATCGTGAGTCTCAAGGGTAAAAAGAGGTATGCCATACTCCCTCATCTTTGCTTCCATATCAACCCACGGTGCAAAAACCCTTTCACAGAAGACATCCTTTCTCTCGTTAAGAAGATGGTATAAAATCTTCATGCCCAGATGAGACATACCTACTTCATAAACATCAGGAAAACAAAAAGCAAACCTTATATCAATTGTTCCAATATCTTTTTTAATACTGTTCCACTCATTGCCGGTATACCTTGACGGTTTTTCAACACTTTGCAATATTCTGTCGCATACTCTAATACCCAACGTAACCTCCATATAAATTACAAAAAAATTCTGGAATTATTTATCTACCACAATCCAGTTTCAATAAACTGTATAATCTATAAATATAATAACCAATTGGCTTCTTTTTATCAACACTAACTTAATTACATATTTAACGGGATACAATGTCCCGATCTCACTCGATATTCATACTGCCGTTTACAGGAAATATCTGAACCCAAGTTTGTCCTAAATTCAGAACAATTTCATTACCTTGCTTATCCATATATTTCGTTCTTTCGGATCTCGATGTTTTTGACCATGTTATCTCAATGTATTTACCGTTGGTAATAAAATATCCTTCTCCGCTTCCCACATCATCAATGTTCTGTCTTCCGGCTGTATCATCTTTGATACCATAATTTCTTACCTTTTGAATTATAATATTCTTTGTAGTAAGCTGTTCATCGGTC
>DAOOJC010000316.1:0-2871 GCA_035384905.1 Acetivibrio sp.
CCCGAGGAGTATTTACAGGCTCTGGCCGGCGAAACTTAAGTTTCTGGAATATTTTTCATCACTCTGTGCTTAAGGAGCAATATATTTTGAGCACTTTCTCAAGTCTGGCTTGCCCGCATCCTCCGTTTGAGGTGCATAAGATTCAATTTATTTTGGACACAAAAAAGCCAGGCAAATTACCTGGCCCATCGTCGTTTCCTCTTTATATTAAGGATAAATATTAATTTTGTATTAAGGTTAAATACTAATTTTGTGAAGAAAACTGCGGAAATGTCCCAGGCAAACTTTCCCTCACAATTATTCAATGTATTCTTTTATTAAGAAGCTGATTCCTTCTTATCTTAAGAAGCTGATTCCTTCTTAACCCTCGATTTCTTATTCATAGACTTTTTTAGCGGTTTTTTATTCTCATTCATTATTACCGTGGGAGTGCCCTTACCTTCAACTGCATCCCGTGTAATTATACATTTTTCAACATTTGGCTGTGAAGGAATGTCATACATTACATCCAGCATAATCTCCTCAATTATTGCCCGAAGCCCTCTGGCACCGGTATTTCTTGAGATGGCCTTATCCGCAATCGCCTCCAAAGCCTCTTTTTCGAACTCAAGTATGACATCATCCATCTCAAAGAGCCGCTGATACTGTTTTACAAGAGCGTTCTTGGGCTCACTCAATATCTGCATAAGAGCATTTCTGTCAAGAGAATGCAAGGATACGATAACGGGAAGTCTTCCTACAAACTCAGGAATAAGACCGAACTTCAAGAGATCCTGAGGAAGAATATTCTTTAAAATCTCTCCGATATCGATTTTTTTAGGGCTTTCTATTTTAGCACCAAAGCCCATTGTTTTCTTTCCTATCCTGTTTTCTATAATCTTGTCGATCCCGTCAAAGGCTCCACCGCAAATAAAAAGAATGTTAGTGGTATCAATCTGTATAAACTCCTGATGAGGGTGCTTTCTTCCCCCCTGCGGAGGCACTGAAGCAATAGTCCCCTCAAGTATCTTGAGCAGGGCTTGCTGAACACCCTCTCCGCTAACATCCCTTGTTATTGAAGGATTCTCTGATTTTCTTGCAATTTTGTCAATCTCATCTATATATATTATTCCTCTTTCTGCCTTTTCAATATCGTAGTCTGCCGCCTGAATAAGTTTTAAGAGTATATTCTCCACATCCTCACCAACATACCCTGCCTCTGTAAGGGATGTTGCATCTGCTATTGCAAACGGGACATTCAATATTTTTGCAAGGGTCTGGGCCAAAAGCGTTTTTCCTGAACCCGTCGGTCCAAGCATAACTATATTGCTTTTTTGAAGCTCCACATCCGACCCCTTGTAATCTGCATTAATCCTCTTATAATGATTGTATACTGCTACAGCCAAAGACTTTTTTGCAGACTCCTGACCTATAACATACTGATCAAGTATGTCCTTTATTTCACTAGGCTTGGGTACACTGTTCAGATCCGCATCAGCTTTCGCTTCTTCAAACTCTTCTTCAATTATTTCCGAGCATAGTTCAATGCACTCATCACAAATATACACACCGGGCCCAGCTACCAGCCTTTTGACCTGCTCTTGAGTCTTTCCGCAGAAGGAGCATTTCAGTTGCTTCTTTTCATCATATCTGGACATCCAACTACCACCTCATTTATTTTCTTCTTTCCATAACTTCATCGACAATTCCGTAAGCCTTAGCTTCCTCTGCAGACATAAAGAAATCTCTTTCTGTATCTCTTTCAATCTTTTCAATAGGTTGCCCTGTTCTCTCACTCAGAATCTTGTTTAACTTGTTTTTTATTTTAATTATTTGTTCTGCATGAATCTTTATATCCGTGGCCTGACCCCGGGCACCGCCTAATGGTTGATGTATCATAATTTCACTGTTGGGAAGTGCAAACCTCTTTCCCTTTGCACCGGCAGCAAGAAGAAATGCACCCATGCTGGCTGCCATACCGATACAAATTGTGGATACATCCGGTCTAACATACTGCATCGTATCATATATTGCAAAACCCGAAGTTACAGAACCTCCAGGACTGTTTATATATAATTGTATATCCTTATCAGGGTCTTCAGCCTCCAAAAACAGCATTTGTGCCACAACAAGACTTGCCGTTACATCATTAACCTCATCACTTAAAACAATAATCCTATCCTTTAAAAGCCTCGAATAAATATCATATGAACGCTCACCACGGTTTGTTTGCTCTACAACTATTGGAACCAGACTCATTATATCCCCTCCTGTCGAATTAGTAATCTTATATATCTTTTTCCCATATTCTCAGCTTATTAAACCCGATTTATGCTATTTTTGCATTTTCGACCAAAAAATCTACAAGCTTTTTGATTTCCAAATTAGTCTTAATATATTCTATATCGTCATCTTTTAAATGTTTCTTAAAATCGTCAACATCCTGCTTATAATTTTCTGCCAATGATTTGATTTCTTCTTCAAGCTCTTCTTCCGATGCTGTAATATTTTCCACCTTGTAAAGTTTTTCCAATACCAGTTGCGTCTTAACTTCTTTTTCTGCCTCTGGTCTTAGCTGCTCTCTTAAGGTATTTTGATCAATGCCCATAATCATAATATACTTCTCCAGATCCAGCCCTTGATAACGCAATCTCGCATCAAGATTCTGCACAAGTCTTTCTATCTGGCTTTCAATCATGACCTCCGGTATTTCCACAGTAGCATTTCCGGTAACCTTATCAATCACTTCTTCTTCTATCTTATGCTTCGCCATATGTTCCTTATGGTCCGTAAGCTTCTTTTTGAGTTCCGCCTTATAATCTTCCAATGTATCAAATTCACTGACATCTTTTGCAAATTCATCATCTATGACAGGCAATTCTTTTACCTTAA
>DAOOJC010000317.1:0-2858 GCA_035384905.1 Acetivibrio sp.
TAAGCAGACAGAAATGTACGACTTTATTGTGCTGGATACTTCTTCTGATTTTACAGCCGAAAAAACCTTGATGATGAGTTTTTGCGACAAGGTAGTAATTGTAGCGGCACAGGATAAGGTCTCATGTTTGAAGCTGGAATGCTTCCTTGGCAATATTGACTGCTCGGATAAAAACAAGTTTGTATTTATATGCAACAAATACTTGTCGGACAAAGAAAACTGGCTTATAAAGGGCAATTTAACCGGTCGATGTTTGATGAGTGAATACATAGACGAATTTGAACCAGAACCGGATGATATCAATATTGAATATTTATCAACAAATAAACAGTTTCAGAAGCTGGCTTATACGTTTATATAATTGTAGGTGAAATAAACATGGATAGTGTTGTTATTGTGGTGCATATACATAGAACTGGTGAAAAAGTTGATGTGCAAATACCCCTTGATATCACAGCAAATGAGTTGGCTGTGGCACTAAATCAAGCATTTGATTTAGGTATCAATACAGAAGGGGATATGGCCGATTGTTATCTAAAATCAGAAAACCCTATTGCACTGCTTAAGGGCGATAAAACCTTGCGGGAATATGGCTTGAGAAACGGTACTGTGATCAACATAACGAGTTAGGAAGAGGACGGGGTCGTGGTTAAAGACAAATATAAGATTGTTATTTACGGAAAAAACATATATAGCGAATATGCTCTCCCTGACGGTGATGACTCCATAGTTAAAATTGGAACAACAAAAAACTGTCAAGTCAGGTTTAATAAGGATCACTTTTTTGATGAGTTTGAGTTTTACTTGTCAAAGAAGGATTCGAGATGGCAGCTTAATTGTGATAAAGGAGTATACTTTACCACCGATGGTGTAATGAAGATTTATTATAAAGATATGAATCATGGAGATATGGTGGGGGTAAAGTATCAGAATTTTGACGGTGAAATATTTAAATTAAACTTCTTTATTGATTTTGATGCCGATGAAAAGAATTATGAGCGTGTTATAGACGTATCAAACATAAATAAAATTAGTATTGGAGGCCTTGATGGCTGTGATATTGTTTTAAAGGACGAGCTTATCGGTAATGATACCGTAACCTTGAAAGCAATAGATGGAGAATACTATATTATTGACAATAAAACAAGATATGGAGTATACATAAACGGTAAAAAGGCACCGGATAGAACAAAATTGAACAACTATGATTTCTTCATGATTGTAGGGTATAGTTTTTATTTTAAAAACAAGAGGCTGTACACATCAAAATATGGAAATATCAGGATTAATAACCTGAGCTATACCGATACCACCGAACAGCTGAGTGCCCTTAAGTATCCAAAATTCAACAGGAATACCAGGGTTAAATATGTAATTCCTGAAGAAGAAATTGAGATTTTACCACCAAAGCCCAAAACAGCTCCGCCAAAGAAAAATCTTATTCTTACTTTGGTTCCTGTATTGGCGATGATTGCCCTTACCATTGTTTTAAGGGGTATCATGAGAGGCGGTTCGGGTTTTACCTTTGTGATTTACAGTGTGGCAAGCATGACCGTGGGTTTGGTTATGTCAATTGTCAGCATGGTAATGGATAAAAAGCAGTATGAAAAAGATATGCAGCAAAGAAAAGAGAAGTACTTTGAGTATATAGGCAAAAAAGAAGAGGAAATAAAAAAATACAGGGAAATTGAATGGAAAATTGCCCAGAAAATATACAAGCCCATTGATGTCAATATACAGGCGGTCTCGGATTTTAGCGGGGATCTGTACGACAGGGACATTAAAGATGAGGATTTCCTGTTTGTAAGGGTAGGTACCGGCGTTTGTGAAGCAAAGTGCAAAGTTGTATACACAAAGCAAGAGTATAAGGATACCGACGATGAATTGCTTTCCATTCCCGAAGACGTGGAAAAGAAATACCGCTATATTGCCAATTACCCCATTGTATCGAAGTTTTCCAATTCCAATGCCATCGGTATAGTGGGTGAACGGTCAAAGCTTTATGGAGTATTAAAAAACATTACCCTTGATATATGCATACGGCATTTTTATAATGACGTAAAACTGTTTTATATGTTTTCGGAAAATGATTGCGAAAGATTTGCCTGGCTTCGTTGGCTTACCCATGTGAATAATGATGATATCGGTGTAAGAAACCTTATTTATGATGAGGAAAGCAGGAACACCATTTTAGAATACTTGTACAAACAGCTGACTTCAAGGGAAAGCCAGTCAAATTCCAGTGACAATCCAAGCTTTAACACGTTTTTTGTGGTTTTTGTTTTTGACAGCAAGGGCATAAGCAAGCACCCGATTTCAAAATATATTGAATCGTGTAACAAGTATGGATTCATCTTTGTCTTTTTTGAAGAGCATAAAGAGTTTCTTCCGAAAGGCTGTACAGAAATTATAAGGATTGATACCGATAACTCGGGAGAATTGCTTTTAAGTGAAAACGGCAGTGATATATCCAAATTTGATTATATACCCGTCACTGACAGGACGGCGGAGGAAGTGGCATTGAAACTGGGTTCGGTATATGTGGACGAAGTTAACCTTGAAAGCGAATTGACCAAAAACATATCATTGTTTGAGCTTTTAGACATCATGACCATTAACGACCTTGACCTTTCGGTGCGATGGAGCCAATCCCAGGTTTATAGAAGCATGGCGGCACCCCTTGGAGTAAAGACGAAAAACCAGACAGTGTACCTTGACCTGCATGAAAAAAAGCATGGTCCCCATGGATTGGTAGCCGGTACGACAGGGTCCGGTAAGAGTGAGATTTTGCAGACCTATGTTTTATCAATGGCTACGTTATTCCATCCTTATGAGGTTGGATTTGTTATTATAGACTT
>DAOOJC010000318.1:0-2840 GCA_035384905.1 Acetivibrio sp.
GGTGGACAAAATAACGACTAACCATACCTTTTTTATGAGGGAGTCGGATCATTTCGATTTTTTTGCTAAATCCGTCCTTCCCTATTGGTCTTCGCTTCTTAAAGAGGATAAGGATTTAAGGGTTTGGAGTGCTGGTTGTTCCAGTGGTGAAGAACCTTATACCCTTGCGATGATTATGGCAGATTTTTTCGGCACTCAAAAACCCTTCTGGGATACAAGAATTCTTGCAACAGATATATCGATGGAGATAATTAATAAAGCGATAAGCGGTATTTATTCCAACGAAAGCATTGAGACGGTTCCAAAAGAATGGAGAAGAAAATATTTCAGAAAACTTGACTCAAACAATTCTGTCATAGCTGACAATATTAAAAATGATGTCATATTCAGATTGTTCAACCTTATGAACCAAAGGTTTCCTTTTAAAAAGAAGTTTCATGTTATATTCTGCAGAAATGTGATGATATATTTTGATGAGAAAACAAAAATGGACTTGGTAAACAAATTCTATGAGTTTACTGAACCGGGGGGCTATCTGTTTATCGGTCATTCAGAGTCTCTGAACCGTCAGGAAACCAGATACAAATATATTATGCCTGCAGTATATAGAAAGGAATAACAATATGAGAAAAATAAGAGTTCTGATTGTTGATGATTCTTTATTGTTCAGGGAAACCCTTGCTAGAAAAATATCCCAGGATTCCGCTATTGAGGTGGTGGGAACAGCTTTTGATCCGTATTCGGCAAGAGATAAGATTATTGAGCTGCATCCGGATGTTATGACTTTAGATGTTGAAATGCCAAGAATGAACGGAATTGAATTTCTAAGACAGCTTATTCCCCAGTATCCCATACCGGTTGTTGTAGTAAGCTCAGTGAGTGAAAGTGTGTTTGATGCCCTCAAGGCAGGAGCAGTGGACTTTGTTACGAAGCCCGACATGTCAAATCCCAAGGGAGTGGAAGCTGTTATAAACGAGCTGATAATTAAAATCAAAATTGCTTCCACAGCAAAGGTCGGTAATGGGAAAAATGAGTCCCTTTTAATGAAATCCAAAATCAATACATCAGACAGGAGTTTAAATAAAGTAATAGCAATTGGTGCATCAACAGGAGGTACAGAAGCGATTTTTAATATAATAAAGTATTTCCCTAAGGATATGCCGGGAATTGTTATTGTCCAGCATATGCCGCCGGTTTTTACCCGGTTGTATGCACAAAGACTTGACAATTCATGCCTTATGGAGGTTAAGGAAGCCAGTAACGGTGATATGGTTTGCCCGGGAAGGGTTTTGATTGCACCGGGAGAATACCATATGAAACTGAAAAAAAAGGATGGGAAGTATTTTGTGGAGTGTACCAAGGGGCAGAGGGTAAATGGGCACTGTCCGTCGGTGGATGTGCTTTTCAACTCTGTTGCAGAGACCGCAGGTATGAATGCCATCGGAATAATTCTGACGGGCATGGGAAGTGACGGGGCAAAAGGGCTTTTGGCTATGAGAAAGAAAGGTGCCAGAACATTGGGACAGGACGAAAAGTCATCCGTTGTTTACGGAATGCCCAAGGTTGCTTTTGAAATAGGTGCGGTGGAAAAACAGGCATCCCTTGAAGCCATACCTCAATTGGTTTATTCCTTGTTGAAGAAGGATTAAATTAAACGGGAAAAAATTATGGCTGCCCAAAAACTCAATACTGGTAAAGACAATTCGAATAATGGTCTTAAAAGCAATGGACGCAGCGGTTGAATTTATATAATATGAAGCATGCAACCGAATCGAGAATATCGAAAGAAAGGGGTCAGAAAATGAGAATACTTATTGCGGAAGATGATTTTGCCAGCCGAAAGTTCCTGTATAAGTATTTGTCTTCCTTCGGTGAATGCGACATTTCAATAGACGGAATTGAAGCCGTAGATTCATTTATCATGGCACTCGAAGAAGGAAACCCTTACGATTTGATTTGTCTTGACAATATGATGCCAAAGCTTGATGGGACCAGAGCATTGAAGGCCATAAGGGATGTTGAAAAACAAAAGGGAATTGAAGAAGGAGGACGGGTCAAAATTATTATGACCATGGCATTAAGTAATACATCAAAGGTTTGTTCTTCCTTTGATATCCGTTGTGAGGCTTATACGGTAAAGCCCATAGATGAGAAGAAGTTCGTCGATGTCTTGAAAAGGCTCGGTTTATTGGAAAACTGTCATAAGTGAACATAAAACCGGTGGGGGCTCAACGCCCCCATAGCTTTTATTAGTGGGATTTTACGGAGTGAAATGACCAAAAAGCGATGGAGGCGATGCCCCCGGAGCTTTTATTAGTGGGATTTCACGAAGTGAAATTACCAAAAAGCGATGGGGGCTCGATGCCTCCGGAGCTTTTATTTAAAGATTTTTTTGGTTAAGCGTTTAAAGAAGCCGGTTTTGTTTTTTTCTCTCCACATTCCGATGGAACGGTCGACGTTGTCAAAGTGTTTATCCAATTTGCTTTCAAGCTTCCTAACGTTATTTTCAAAGCAAGCACCCAGTTCAAGCTTTGTTTTGGTTATTTCGTTTACCACATGCTCTTTTGTTGACTCCAACTCAAGGGAAATATTGTTGGTTAGCTGCTCGCTGAATTCCTGAAAAAACCTGCTTATTTCTGCCGGCGTGCTGTCAGCCTTAACCGCTGTTACCGGCACAATATTATTCTGGTCTACGACTGGAGGAGGGCCTCCGATAATATTTTCCGACTCAAGGACCTTTTTTATTGCTTTTATCTCAAGACCTTCATCCCTCATGGTTTTGATCTTATACATAATATTTGCAAGCTCAGGAGTGTAATAGCGTCTGCCTCTTTTGTCCT
>DAOOJC010000319.1:0-2836 GCA_035384905.1 Acetivibrio sp.
ATTGTCCCAAAAGCTTAATATACCAATTGGGTTTATAAGCGGCTTCTGTGAGCTAATGGGAGAGGTTCAGAATGCAGCAGGTACCGATATATTGTGTATGGACAAACTGATAAAATTACCATGGGATTAATATTAATGGAGGGGTTGTAGTGAACAGTTTTAAGTTGAGGGGATTTCTTACTGAGGGTGCTATAATAAGGACGAAACATTGCAACTCAACAAACTGGGTGACTAACGTAGTTTACGGTATCAATGACGATTGCATTGAAATCGATATAGGGCTTGAGAAAAATTATATCGAAAACATAATCATGGTGGGAGATACAATGAAATGCAAGTATTCCACCGATGAGCGTGAGTTTACGCTAATAGGGTGGGTTACCAGAATAAGGCTCGAAGATCCTCAGAGTATTACTATAAAGGTACATGATGTGCAGCAGTTTAAAAATTACCGCAATAATTACAGGTATGATATATATTTATGTTCCGTAATCAGAAAGAAAAAGAATGATAGCAACGGCGTCTTTGCTATCATGGTTAATTTAAGCCAGAACGGAGCAGCCTTTGTTGTTAAGGAGGAAATTGAAAAGCAGCTGGGGATTGATGAAGAACAAAAAGATAAAATCTTTTATTTTGAAGTTTATATTTCTCCAAAAAGTCAATTGTGTTTTGAGGGAATAATCAGAAGGAAAAGCAGCAATTCGAAGGGTTTTGAATATGGTGTTGAGATTGTGGATATTGATATTAACAATGAAAAAAATCTCAATGAATTTTTAGATGAACTTGAAAAAAAGGATAAAGAGTTCTATAATAAACGAAGTAGCTTTTGGTCGAAGAACAGCAAGTATAATAAATAATGGGGGATGTAAATGGCAAGGGTTATTTTTAATGAGGACAGGTGTAAAGGCTGTAAGCTTTGTACGACAGTATGTCCGAAAAAGATTGTTATTATTGTTGAGGATAGATTAAACCAAAAAGGTTTCCATCCAGCCGGTGTAAATGAAATGGACAAGTGTATCGGATGTGCTTTTTGTGCAACTATATGTCCGGATTGTGCAATTGAAGTAAATAAGTAAAATATGATCGATGGATTAGGGGGACATTTATATATGGGAGAAAAATTATTAATGAAGGGTAACGAAGTTATAGCAGAAGCTGCTTTAAGGGCAGGTTGCAGGCATTACTTCGGTTATCCCATAACACCGCAAACAGAAGTCGCACACTACATGGCAAAGAAAATGCCTGAGTATGGAGGTACTTTTGTTCAGGCAGAAAGCGAAGTTGCCGCAATAAACATGGTTTACGGTGCGGCCAGTGCAGGAGCCAGGGTTTTGACTTCATCGTCCAGCCCGGGAATAAGCCTTAAGCAAGAAGGCTTGTCCTATATAGCTGGTGCCGAGCTTCCGGCTGTTGTTGTAAATATTGTAAGATGCGGACCGGGTTTAGGAGGTATCTTACCAGCTCAGTGCGATTATTTTCAGGCAGTTAAGGGCGGAGGACACGGAGACTATAAGATGGTAGTTCTTGCTCCCTCCAGTGTTCAGGAGTTATATGAACTGACGGTTGAAGCCTTTAACATAGCCGACCGTTATAGAATTGTGTCAATGATAATGGGTGACGGCATATTGGGTCAAATGATGGAAGCCGTTGAGTTTAAAGAAAAGGAAAACATAGAAAAGGCAGAGAAGAATTGGGCAACCACAGGGACACAGATGAAAAGGGAACACAATACCGTAACCTCCATCTATATTCAGCCCGAGGTTTTAGAAAAGCATAACCAGAAGCTTCAAGCTAAATTTGCATTGATTCAGGAAAAAGAAACCCGTGTTGAAAGCTTTAACTGTGAAGGTGCGGATATAATTGTGACAGCTTTCGGGACGGTTGCAAGAATAGTTAAGAATGTTATAAAGATGGCACAGAAAGAGGGTATTAAGGTTGGACTGATAAGACCTATAACCCTGTGGCCTTTCCCGGTAAGTGAGTTTGAAAAATACGCCGATGTTCCAAAAGCATTCTTATCGGTAGAACTCAATGCGGGACAGATGGTTGAAGATGTTAAACTGGCCGTCAACGGCAAAAAACCTGTGCATTTTTATGGCAGAATGGGTGGAATGATACCGACTCAGAAGGAAATTCTGGATAAGATTAAAGAAATTTTGAATAAATAAGATTGAGCATTTTATTTTGGAAGGGGAAGAAAAATGGATACAGTTTTTAAAAGACCGCATGCTTTAACCGATATAACCATGCATTACTGTCCAGGATGTACCCATGGTATAGCTCACAGGCTAATTGCAGAGGTAATAGATGAGCTTGGTATTGAAGGAAAGACAGTAGGGGTTTCACCGGTGGGATGTGCATACAATAACTATATATATTTTAATTGCGATATGGTACAGGCAGCCCATGGCAGGGCACCGGCAGTTGCTACCGGTGTAAAAAGGGTAAATCCCGATAATTTTGTATTTACCTATCAGGGGGACGGAGATTTGGCGGCAATAGGTACGGCAGAAATTGTTCATGCCGCTACAAGAGGCGAGAAGATAACGGTTATATTTATAAATAATGCTATTTACGGAATGACATCGGGACAAATGGCACCTACTACCTTGATTGGTCAGGTTACCACCACCAGTCCTTTTGGAAGGAAACCGGAGCTACACGGGTATCCTGTCAAGGTTTGCGAGCTTCTATCCACACTGGAGGGTGCTGTGTATGTAGAAAGGGTTTCATTGCATGACGTAAAGAATATCAAGAATGCGAAAAATGCTATTAAGAAAGCCTTTAAGGTACAAGCTGCAGGGCTTGGTTTTTCAATTGTTGAAGTTTTATCCTC
>DAOOJC010000320.1:0-2829 GCA_035384905.1 Acetivibrio sp.
AATCCGTAACCGCCAAGACCTATCAGTTTCTTGGGATTATTGGTAAGCAGCTTTATTTTTTTAATACCGAGATCGCATAAAATCTGTGCCCCAATTCCATATTCCCTTAAATCCGGTGCGAACCCCAAAAGTACATTGGCCTCAACAGTATCCTTTCCTTTATCCTGAAGCTCATACGCCCGTATCTTGTTTACAAGTCCAATGCCCCGGCCTTCCTGCCTCATATAAAGGATTACCCCTCTATTCTCTTCACTTATTTTCTTCATGGCAATATTCAGTTGTTCTCCACAATCGCAGCGTTTCGAATGAAAAGCATCCCCCGTAAGACACTCCGAATGAACCCTCACCAGTACAGGCTCCTCGGAACTTGCTACATCTCCCTTTACCAATGCGACATGGTGTTCACCGTTCATAACATTTTCATATGCCATTATCCTGAATTCCCCGAATTCGGTAGGAAGACTTGCCTCTGCAGCCTTTCTTATAAGCTTTTCAGTATTTCTCCTATAACTTATCAGGTCTGCAATGGTTATGATCTTAAGCCCGTGCTCTTTCACAAAATCCATGAGCTGCGGAACTCTTGCCATGGTTCCGTCATCATTCATTATCTCACATATAGCTCCGGCAGGATACAGACCTGCCATTCTTGCAAAGTCAACTGCTGCCTCCGTATGCCCTGCCCTTTTTAACACTCCGCCCTCCCGTGCTACCAAAGGAAAAATATGCCCCGGCCTTACAAAATCTCCGGGTTTTGCTTCGGGATTTGAAAGCTCCTTTATTGTTTTTGCCCTTTCAAAGGCAGAAATGCCTGTGGTGGAAGAAACATGGTCCACCGTTACAGTAAAGGAGGTTCTCATATGCTCAGTGTTATCATGAACCATCAAGTCAAGGTTCAATTCCCTTGACCTTGCCTCTGTTATAGGTGCACATATTAGTCCTCTTCCGTAGGTTGCCATGAAATTAATGCTCCCGGGTGTAACCTTTTCGGCAGCCATAAGAATGTCTCCTTCATTTTCCCTGTCCTCGTCATCAACCACAACTATCATTTTACCCTGCCGTATATCCTCAATTGCCGCTTCAATTGTATCGAATTTCATAAAACTGCCTCCCTAATAACCGTTATTTTATATATCATACGATTTATACAAAACCGTTTTCTCTCAAAAAGTCCATGGTCAGTTCTTTTTTTGTGTTCCTTTCCTTAGAATAATCAGTCTTTATCAGTTTTTCCACGTACTTTCCCAGCATATCGCATTCAATGTTGATTATATCACCGATTTTTCTCGTTCCAAGGGTTGTAACCCCGGCAGTATGAGGTATCAGTGAAACCCTGAAGCACTTATCGTCAACATATGCAACAGTAAGACTCGTTCCGTCCAATGCCACCGAACCCTTTTGAACAATATACCGCAATATATCCTCTGCTGCACAAATCTCAAGCCAAATTGCGTTATCCTCTTCGCCCTTGTCTGATATAACTCCGGTACCATCGATATGGCCGCTTACAATATGCCCTCCCAGTCTGTCGTTAAGTCTTAAGGCTCTTTCAATATTAACCTTGTCTTTGGTCTTAAGCCTTCCGAGGTTTGTCCTTCTCATGGTCTCAGGCATGACATCTGCCGTAAACCCTTCAAAAGAACGGGATGTTACGGTAAGACATATTCCGTTGACAGAAATACTATCCCCAATCTTTACATCATCCATAATCTTTCGGCACTTAATACTTAGTTTAACCGACATACTGCCGGACTTTATCCCATCAACTATACCGATTTCCTCAATAATACCTGTAAACATTTTCTACTCCTGTAACACACTTATTTGAATTCTGCGATTTTTCATTCCATAAGGCAACGTTCATAATACACTGTTATATATACCCTTCCAAAAGTATATCATCTCCGAATTTTCTAATGGAAATGTCCCTTACCATAAGAGCCTTATTCATTTTATCCGCACCATCCCCTTCAACAGAAGTCGGTGCATTCTTTCCTCCGATAATTTTTGGAGCAATAAAATACATTACTTTATTGACTATTCCTGAGCTTATTGCCGAACTGTTCAGAGTACCTCCGCCCTCTAACAAGACACTGTCAATTTCAAGCTTGTAAAGCTCATCCATAAGAACCTGAAGGTTTACTCTTTTATCGGTGCCATCTGCTTTAATAACCTTTATGCCTCTTTGACAAAGCCTTTCTTCTTTGTCTTCAGGAATTGCACAAGTAGTTGCAAGTATAACCCCAGCCTTTGAATCAATGTTTATGACATTGCTGTCTTCCGGCAATATACCCTTGCTGTCCACAATTATCCTAATAGGATCCCTTCCTTCTTTGTCAGTTCTTCTTGCGGTCAAAGAAGGATTATCCTTTAAAACGGTATTAATTCCCACCATGATGGCTGAAACCCTGTCCCTTATTACATGGACATAATTGCGGGCTTCCTCTCCGGTTATCCACTTGGAATCTCCCGAAGCCGTAGCAATTTTGCCGTCTAAAGTCACTGCGGATTTCATAATTACAAAGGGTCTCTTTTTAACAATATAATTTATGAATATCTCATTAAGCTTTAAAGCCTCATTCTCGAGAACACCAACCTTGACTTCAATCCCTGCATCCCGAAGCATTTTTATACCTCTGCCGGAAACCTTCGGGTTTGGGTCAACCATGGCTACAACAACCTTCTTTATGTTTGCATCAATAATCGCCTTGGCACAGGGAGGAGTCCTTCCATAATGGGAACATGGCTCTAAATTGACGTACAGGGTACTTCCCGAAACATCCTCTGCCGCATTATCGAATGCATCAACCTCCGCATGGCTTTTTCCCAATG
>DAOOJC010000321.1:0-2825 GCA_035384905.1 Acetivibrio sp.
TCTACTATTACCGTATAGCCAAAGGTATATTAAAAATACTCTCTTATGCACGTATGGGTGTAAAAGGGTGGTTCAAAATTAAGCGTCAAAAGTACAGACAATTAGCCTTCAGTTTTTTATCCTGAGCTATACAAAATTGAATACTCATGAAAAGTTCCGACATAGTGGGAACTGATTTTCATACACAAAACTCCGGTTTTAGAGACTTTTATATGCAATTTTACTAATCATTCCTCTATAGTCTTAAAGCTAACCTCAAAAACCGGTCAATTATCCGGTTTCGAGTGCATTTTACGGAAACTCAAGTTATTCTTCTACCGGATAAATCCGTTTGTTTTTCCAGCCTTGCTATATGCTATTTGTTTTTGCAAAAACATATGATATAATAACATATGATGTTAGAATATCATAAATATGTGAGGTAGTTATGTATATAAAACGACACATAGAATTTGCTGTTTCGGAGCGGGCAAGGGAAAAGGGAGCTGTCATAGTTACCGGAGCACGACAGGTCGGCAAGACTACATTAATTGAAAATATTAAACCCGATATATCGCGAGTTACTTTTGATGATATAACCGTTCGGCATCGTGTAAAGAAGGATCCTGCTGCATTTTTGCAGCTAAATCCGCCACCTCTTTTTATTGATGAAGTACAATATGTCCCGGAAATTTTCCATTACATAAAAATTTCTTTAGACCGAAGTCGTAATAAAGGAGATTTTTATCTTACCGGTTCACAAAGTTTTGAACTTATGAAGAATGTCAGTGAGAGCTTAGCCGGTCGTGCGGGAATATTAAATCTGATGGGGCTTTCGTTACGGGAAATGAGAAATGAAAACTGGAATGAACCCTTCATCCCTACTACCGACTATCTAATGAGACGTAAGGCTGCAAAAATAGACTTGAATATAAATGAAGTTTGGAAAATTATTCATCGCGGCTGTATGCCCGAGTTATTTAAGGAACAAAGTTATAACTGGCAAAACTTCTATTCCGACTATATTAAGACGTATATAGAAAGAGATGTTCGAAATCTCACACAGGTAGCTGATGAATCGGATTTTATGAAATTTATGACTGTTTGTGCCGCCATGACCGGTAGCCTGTTAAATATAGCTTCCCTTGCAAAAGAAGTGGGAATCAGTCAGCCGACAGCGAAGCGTTGGCTTTCTATATTGAAAACGAGCAATATTGTTTATTTATTAAAACCTTACTCAAACAATGCAATCAAACGAGCAATAAGAACACCCAAACTTTACTTTTTGGATACAGGCCTTGCAGCATATTTGACCCGCTGGCTTACACCTGAGACTCTTTCTACAGGTGCAATGAACGGACATTTCTTTGAGACTTTTGTTGTTTCGGAGTTGATTAAAAGTTACGCAAACAGAGGTATGGACGAGTATTTCTATTTTCTTCGTGACAGTAACGGTAGAGAAATTGATCTTCTTATCTTCCAGGATAATACACTATTCCCTATTGAAATCAAGAAACATACAAATCCTTCTTATAGGGATATAGCAAGTTTTGACATGCTGAAATCCGTAAAAAATATAACTATAGGGGAGGGCGGTGTAATATGCCCTTCACAGGATTTGCTACCGCTTAAGGATAATCACAAAATCATACCTCTGTGGGCTGTATAATTTAATAGAATTTAACAATCTTATTACCCGTGAAACATGTTTCTCTCTTAATATTTAACCCTAAACAGGCTATAATAAAAAGAGGAGGCTTTATGAAGATTCTTTTAGAACTGTATTGGGTTTTTTTCAAAGTCGGGATGTTCGCTTTCGGCGGCGGCTATACGATGCTGCCTCTTCTTCAAAAAGAGATTGTGGAAAAAAAGAAGTGGCTCACCTCCGAGGAAATCATTGATTACTATACCCTTAGCCAGTGCTCGCCGGGCATTATCGCCGTCAATGTTTCCACATATATAGGTTTCAAAAAGAAGCGTTATCTCGGAGGCATAGTCAGCGCCTTGGGTGTTGCAACTCCTTCAATTATAATTATAACGGTAATAGCGGCGGTTATAACAAATTTTCTGCATATAAAAGAAGTCTCTTATGCCTTTGCGGGAATCAGGGTAGCCGTTGCGGCACTTGTTATAGTTACAATAGTGGACATGTATAAAAAATCGGTTGTGGACTGGCTTTGCATCATACTTTACATCACTTCCTTCCTTTTGTCGGTACTTACTTCGATATCACCCGTATTCATAGTACTGGGCGCCGGCATTACCGGACTGGTTCTGGGAACAAGAATGCGGGAAAGAAAAGGAGATAAGAATGATATATCTTGAGCTGTTCTGGGAATTTTTCAAGACCGGCCTTTTCTCCGTAGGAGGAGGTCTTGCAACAATACCTTTCCTTTATGATATCGGAAGGAGATATGACTGGCTGGACACATCCATAATCCCCGATATGATAGCTATATCCGAATCCACTCCGGGTCCCATAGGAATAAACATGGCAACTTATACGGGCTACACCGCTGCCGGCATTTTAGGTGCATTGATTGCTTCCATAGGGGTAATTCTTCCTTCCGTCATTATTGTCCTTCTGATTTCGAGGTTTTTGGTTTCTTTCAGTCAGGACAAAAGAGTCCTCAATACCATGTACGGATTACGACCCGCTTCATTGGGACTTATATCGGCGGCAGCTTTTACGCTTCTCAATGTTTCGGTCATAACATATGATGCTTTTGTTGAATCCGGGAATATTCTTGATATAATCAATATAAAGGCCCTGGTATTGTTTGTTTGTTTACTGGTAATTAGACTGTTTTTCAGAAAAATCCACCCTATACTGTTTATAGTCTTTG
>DAOOJC010000322.1:0-2818 GCA_035384905.1 Acetivibrio sp.
AATACCCGTGGCTAGACTTTCACTAGCTAGATTAGTGCCATGCCTGGCACACAACAAAATGCCTCCATAAACGTATTGATTATGCAGGCATTTTATCTTTTAAAACCAATTATTTATACCTATCGAAATTATCCCACTAACAAATGCTCCTGACATCAAGCCCCCATCGTTTTTTGTCATTTCACTTTATATAATCCCGCTAATCAACCCTGTAAAACCCGGGTCTTATAGGTTTTCTGAAAATTCTATAGCGGTTAACCCAAATAATAATCAGAATCAAAATAAAGCAAATGATAAAAAGTGCTCTAAGCCAAACTGCCTTAGAAACTTGATTAAAATTAAAGCATCTTACATTAATCCACATCTGGTTTAACTGTGCATTTACATCATCCGGAAGGTACCCCATTACAGCACTCCGGTCAATAACATCCTTTGGCGGATATTGAGCAAATAAAAGCCGTTTTGCCTGATCCTCAGTAGTATTAATCACAAAATCTTCATCCTCATCAACGCCGCTGAAGAAATAGCCTAAGGGATATTCTACCGTAGCTTCATCATCTTCAGCCTCAAATCTATAGTTGGCATATTCATATATCAAAGGACTGTCCCCGCCTGAAATGACAGAGGTATAACCGATGTAATACATATTCCTGATTACGTTATCCGGTCTGGAAATAAAATTAATAAAAGCTTCTGCTGCTTTTTGCTTCTCCATATCCCCGTTTATTCCGGACTTGAGCATTACCCATCCATCAAGCCATAGATTGGTGCACTCCTTAGGAACAGCATAATTAAGGTAATATTCGTCCTCTTCAGCCTGTTCCATTGTGTATACCGCATCTCCGGACCACTGCAAATTGGCAACGATTTTACCTGTAACCATATCCGCTTTACCGCTGTCAACTTCAAAAGAATATACATTCTCCTTGATTATCTTCAGCAAATCCTCGGCTTTTTCAATTGTTTGCGGTCTGGTATCATTCAAAAGCCCCGCCAGACTTTCCGAGTAATCCTCGCTGTTAATAAACTCCTCGCTGAGCAGCAAATCCTTGTGTAAAATAGCCAACGCAGGGAAATAGGATTCTCTGACACTATCCTTTATAGTTACTCTTTTATTATATTTGGGATCGGCAAGAATTGACCAGCTTGAAGCATCTTCCTCACTTACCTCTTCCGG
This sequence comes from Acetivibrio sp., assembly GCA_035384905.1. GTDB lineage: Bacteria > Bacillota > Clostridia > Acetivibrionales > Acetivibrionaceae > Hungateiclostridium. Next base: position 1,178 of record DAOOJC010000322.1, read on the forward strand.
ATTATATACAATTCCAATAGTGCCCCACATGTAACCTGCTGCATATTCATTCCAGGACTTTCCGTCAATCCCGTTTATATTGAAAATATGTTTAATATACGGTGATACTCCGTTTATATAATAATTATACTCGTCGGATGTATCAAAAAAACTCTCCGACAACGGCTGAAGCCGGCCTTCTTTCAACAGCTTCGAAAACATATATTCAGACGGACAAACCAGGTCATAGGTCTCTCCGAGAATGATTTTGCTGTACAGATCCTCATTGGTTCCAAAGGTTGAGTATTCAACCTCCACACGTTTACCGTAAGTGTCATAATACCAATCCTGGAAATCCGAAATTACGCCGTTTTCACTTGTAATTGTCTCGCTTTCAAGCTCTATGGCCTCGTCCTCATCCCAATCGCCTTGATCTATATACTCTTCCCAATTGCCGATTTTTAAAACAATTGTACCATCGCTCTTTGCATCAGCTTCCGACACATTAAATATTGGGAACAATCCCTTTATCAGAAGAAACAATACCAATAAAAGCAAAAAACATCTTCCGCTACGCTCAGATTTCATTTTTTTCATTCTCCTCACCAGCCTTTCTATTGGTATTAATGTTGCTAATAAGCACTGTAAAAAGAATGATTGCAAAAATCAACGTCGATAAAGCCCAAAGTGCGGTTTTCATCTCTGTATTCGAGCCTTTTGTCGCATTCACCACGTAGGTGCTTATGGTATTAAATGTCGCGGGTTTAGTATACGTAGTAACAAAATAATCGTCTAAAGAAAGGGTTACTGCCAATAAAAAGCCTGAAACAATACCCGGCATAATCTGCGGAATTGTGATTTTGAATAATGCCTGCCTTGCATTGGCACCTAAATCAAGGGCCGCTTCATAAAGATTATGATCCATTTGTTTTAGTTTCGGCATAACGGATAGATAGACAAAAGGAGTCGCCATAACAACATGCCCTATGATTAAGGGTATAAAGGTATCTTTACTCACGCCAAACACGACGATTAGCAATACGCAGATGGAAAATCCCGTTACAACATCAGCATTAACAACAGGAATCTGATTGGACGTATTCACAAACCCCTTCATTCCCTTTTTTGAATAAAAAGCACCAATGGCCCCCAGTGTTCCTAAAATTGTAGATATAACAGCACATTGCAAAGCCAAAGTCAAGGTTCCAATGATCATCTCCATTAGCTCCTCGGAAGTAAAGAGAGTAATATAGTTTTGTAAGGAAAAATTACCCGATGCCCCAATTGTCGGAGTGTCCAAAAAGCTATAAACTGACAGAATCAGAATCGGAGAATACATAAACAATAATACAATTCCAATCCATGAAGAACTCAATATCTTCTTAATCATAGAATTGCCTCCTTTTCCGGTTCCTTCTCAGTAAACCCTTTTGTTGCCCATGTTATGATAAATATAATCATCAACAGCACAATAGATATCATGGAACCGCTGTGCCAATCATAAGCATTGAAATAACTGCCGATCAAACTACCCATTATAAATGTATTATTATAAAGCATGTCAAGGATTACATAGTTTGTCATTGCCGGTAAGAACACCATCGTAACACCGCTTACAATTCCAGGCAATGAAAGAGGCAATGTAACTCTGGTGAATACTTC
>DAOOJC010000323.1:0-2808 GCA_035384905.1 Acetivibrio sp.
GAACCATTGCCGTAGCCTGGTTAAGAATGTCATTCAGTACCCCGGTGGAAATCCTTAATGCTGCTTGTTCAGCCACTTTCTTTATCAATTCGAAAGTTCTGTCCACCCTCTGCCCGGTTTTTGCCGAAATAAAAAGCACAGGTGCGTACAGCATAAAGCCCAGTTTCTCATTAACCGTTTTCCGGTACTCTTCCAAAGTGCCTGTCTCTTTCTCGACAAGATCCCACTTATTGACCACTATTACCGATGCTTTCCCCTGTTCATGAGCATATCCTGCTATCTTGGTATCCTGCTCGGTAACCCCTTCCTGGGCATCAATCAATATGAGGCAAACATCCGCCCTTTCAATTGCAGTCCAGGACCTAATCGTACTGTACTTTTCTATGCTTTCATTAATCCTGCTCTGCTTTCTTATTCCGGCGGTATCAATAAAAACAAATTTACCGTACTCGTTTTCAACATAGGTATCAATGGCATCCCTTGTTGTCCCCGGAATATCACTGACAATAACCCTTTCCTCTCCGATTATCCTGTTGACGAGGGATGATTTACCCACATTGGGTTTTCCTACTACAGCAACTCGTATTACATCCTCTTCATAATCTTCCTGATCATCCTCTGGGAAATATTTATAAACTTCGTCCAATAAATCTCCGATTCCCAGACCGTGAATCGAAGAAATAGTCATTAGTTCGCCCAATCCAAGGTTATAGAACTCATATACATCCGATGGAGGTTCTCCCACTTTGTCTACTTTATTGACAGTGAGAATAACAGGTTTTTTGGTTTTTCTAAGCATTGTACTCACTTCCCTGTCGGAAGCAGTTATTCCATCCTTCATGTCAACCATAAAAATGATAACGTCTGCCATATCAATGGCAATTTCAGCCTGTCTTTTCATCTGCTGCATTATTTTGTCCTCAGCATAAGGCTCTATACCACCGGTGTCTATTAGAGTGAATTTCCTGCTTCTCCACTCCACTTCGGTATATATCCTGTCACGGGTTACACCCGGTGTATCTTCAACAATAGAAATCCTCTTCCCGGCCAGATAATTAAAAAAAGTTGATTTACCAACATTTGGTCTTCCTACCACCGCAACTACAGGTTTTGGCAATTTATCTCCCTCCAAATCTTATAATACAGAGATAAATAAAGCAGAAGCCATTTATCGCCCTGTTATAAAGGGATTCCCAGTATCTTTTCAACAAAATCATTACCGCAGTTTTCTACAACTGTCACCCTTATTCCAAGTTCCTTCTCAAGCATATCAACGGTATAATCATCAAGAAAAACCTCTTCTCCGGATCTTAACATGCTTACGGATATTAAAAGCTCTTCACCCAAGTCTTTGTCAAAAAGCTGTTTAACCAAATCCTGCCCTGTAATAAGTCCGGTTACAGTTACATTTTCTCCAAAAAACTCATTCTTTATTTTATAAACATTAACATTCAAATCCTTATATTTATTTTCAAGAACATCCGCCAGTTCCTTTATATATTTATAAGATGAAACGCCGGTCGCTATTGAAACTTTCCTTCTCTTTTCCGGTTTGAAATCCAACAGGGCGAGATATTCATCAAATTCCTGCCTTAACATTGCAATAAGTCCGACACCGTTTTCTATTTGGGGAAAATCCTCGTACACAGAGTAATCCGGTATCTGAAGCTCTGCCATGACATAAAGCTCATCCGCCAGATATACAACTCTAGACCCCTTCTCCAAAAGAAGCTTTTTCTGCCAGGCTTCAACCTGTTCTATAACCTTCTTGGAAGACTCCTTGTCATAGGGTTTCAAAACGGTCAAATCCTCACGATACTTTGTGAGCCCCACGGGAACAACGGAAATACTGTTCATACCTGGATAGAGTGATGCAAGGTCATTTATCGATCTATCCAACTCGACCCCATCATTTATATCCCTGCACAGCACTATTTGACAATTAACCGTTATTCCGCCTTCCACAAGCCTTTTTATCTTTTCCATTATGTCCCCGGCAAACTTGTTGTTCAGCATATAAACCCTCAGTTCAGGATTGGTGGTATGCACCGAAACATTAATCGGGGACATTTTGTATTTTATAATCCTATCTATATCATTAAAATCCATATTTGTCAAAGTCACATAGTTGCCCATAAAAAAAGACAGCCTGGAATCATCGTCCTTAAAGTAAAGAGTTTTTCTCATTCCTTTGGGCAACTGGTCTATAAAGCAAAAAATACACTTATTGCTGCAGCTTTTGGCATCATCAAGCATCAAATTCTCAAATTCAATGCCCAGGTCCTCATACTCATCCTTCTCAATCTCTACTTCCCAGATTTCTCCGTCCTTTTTCTGAATCTCCAGCAAAAGGGTTTCATTGGCAATCAGAAATCTGTAATCGAATATGTCACTTATTTTTTCTCCGTTTATGGACAGTATCAGGTCTCCATTCTTAAGACCTGCCTCTTGTGCAATACTATCCGAAATAACATTGGTTATTGCTATTGGCCTATACTTCAACCCAAGTCCTCCCTATTTTTATTAAAAAATAGACACCTTCCTCTTCATAAACCCTATCTAAGCAAAAAGCAGCAGGTTTAACTGCTGCTTTTACTCTATTCTACGCTTAGAACCTCAATTGCTTTACGTTCACCTTTACGAACCACCGTATAATGCCCACACTCTTTACAAACTCTATGAAGCAGCTTTAAGGAGTGACAACGCGGACACTCGACCAAATTTGGTGCTGACAGCTTCCACTGAGATCTTCTTTTTCCCGTTCTTGCCTTAGACCATTTACGCTTTGGATTTGCCATGAATTACACC
>DAOOJC010000324.1:0-935 GCA_035384905.1 Acetivibrio sp.
AGGGCTTCCATCAGTTGTCCCACTACAATTATTGAAGGATAGCAGGCATCATTGTTTACATATTTCAGCCCTTCATCAACCGCTTTTCTGTCGACATAAGGCAATACCTTCAGGTTGTAGCCGGAAACGTTGAATGCCTCCTCCAGAAACTGAAAATGTATAGGCGACATCTGCGGTGCCAAAATGGTGTGCTTTTCTTTCATTTCCTTTGTAAAAAGCACTTTTTTACAGCTGGAGTCACCCTTTACGGGTTTGAACCCGTTTTTGTCCCTTTCTTCCATCGCAGCTTTCAAGGACCTTATACGAATCTTTGCCGCTCCCAGGTTATCAATCTCATCAATTTTTAAGACTGTATAAATCTTGTTACTGCTTGCCAGTATTTCTTCAACTTGATCGGTGGTAACAGCGTCCAGTCCGCAACCGAAGGAATTAAGCTGAACCAGTTCAAGATTGCTTTTTTCCTTCACAAAGCTTGCAGCCCTATACAGCCTGGAATGATACGTCCATTGGTCAATAACCCTCAGTGGATGCTGAATTTTCCCCAAATGTGCTATTGCGTCCTCCGTAAGGACAGCCATTCCAAACCCGGTTATAATATTGGGTATACCGTGGTTTATTTCAGGATCTATGTGATAAGGACGTCCTGCGAGAACAATACCTTTTTTCCCGCTCTTTTCAAGGTATTCCAACGTCTCTTCTCCCTTTTTTCTAATATCCTGTTTTACATTTTCATCCTCCAACCAAGCCTTTTCAACAGCCTGTTTTATCTCATCACGGCTTATATTGTATACTCTGAATACTTCATACAGCCTCTCTGTAAGTCTTTTTTTATTGTCAACAGGCAGAAACGGATTCAGATATACTATTCCCTTTTCCCTTAAAGAATCCATATTGTTCTTAATCACTTCCGGATAGGAAGTCACCATGGGACAGTT
>DAOOJC010000324.1:945-2784 GCA_035384905.1 Acetivibrio sp.
TGTTGCAATCTCTGTACTCTATTTTTTCATAGGGCAGACACGGGTAAAATATTATGTCTACATTCTTATTGATGAGACTCGTTATATGCCCGTGAACAATCTTAGCAGGGTAACAGGCAGACTCCGAAGGTATTGTCTCCATTCCCAGCTCGTATATCTTCTTCGAAGACCTGGGAGAAAGCTCCACCCTGAACTTCAACTCTGTAAAAAATGTAAACCAGAAGGGGTAATTTTCATATAAGTTAAGCACCCTCGGTATACCCACCGTCCCCCTTATCGCTTCGTTTTTATCCAAGGGCTTGTATGAAAACATCCTTTTGTATTTATAATCGAAAAGATCGGGAATATCATCACGCTTTTTCTCTACTCCGGCTCCTCTCTCACACCGGTTCCCGGATACGAACTCCTTGCCTCCCGAAAATGTATTTATCGTAAGCAAGCAGTTATTACCGCAAAGCCCGCATCTTCTCATCGATATGTCAAAACTGAAGCTGTCAAGCTCCTCCGACTTTACCAGAGTACTTTCATATCCTTGGGTATACCGTTCTTTGGCAATAAGAGCTGCTCCATAGGCTCCCATAAGACCTGCTATATCCGGTCTTACTGCATTCTTGCCGGCAATAAGTTCGAAGCTTCTGAGCACAGCGTCATTATAAAAGGTACCGCCCTGAACAATTACCTTTTGTCCCATCTCCTTCGGGTCCCTCATTTTTATTACTTTTTGAAGTGCGTTTTTTATAACCGAATAGGAAAGACCCGCCGATATGTCACCCACCGACGCCCCCTCCTTTTGTGCCTGCTTAACCCTTGAATTCATAAAAACAGTACACCTTGACCCCAAATCGACAGGGGATTTGGCTAAAAGTGCCTCTTTTGCAAAATCCCCTACGCTCATATTCAATGAATGGGCAAAGGTTTCAATGAAGGAACCGCATCCGGAAGAACAAGCCTCATTCAGCATAATACTGTCGATAACACCGTTCTTTACCTTCAAACATTTCATGTCCTGTCCGCCAATATCGAGTATGAATTCAACCCCAGGCAATATGGCATCTGCTGCCTTGTAGTGTGCTATTGTTTCAATCTCGCCTATATCAACCGCCAGGGCTGCCTTTATCAGTCCCTCTCCATAGCCCGTAACCGTAGAATTAACAATCTTCGCATCTTTCGAAAGCAAACCATAGATTTCCCTGAGGATTTTTACCGTCGACTTCAAAGGGCTTCCGTTATTACTCCCGTAATGGGAATACAAAATGGCTCCCGTTTCATCTATCAGTACGGCTTTAGTAGTTGTTGAGCCTGCATCTATGCCAAGATAGCATTTCCCTGCATAACCTTTAATGTCACGTTTTGAAACGGCACTGTTTTGATGCCTGATACGAAAATCTTCAAGCTCCTTTTCATCTCTGAACAACGGTGCAAACCTTTCCACCTCATGAACCGTAACTTCATTTAATACCGAAAGCCTTCCTGCCAGGGACCTGAAAGGTATCCCTTTCAAATCTTTAGAAGCCAAGGCAGCACCTAAAGCAACATACAGCTCCGCATTGTCGGGAGAAATCACCTGATGTTCTTCAAGCTTCAGGGTTTCAACAAATCTTACCCTAAGCTCCGACAAGAACTGTAAAGGTCCTCCCAAGAAAGCAACATTTCCCCTTATGGGCTTTCCACATGCCAATCCGCTTATGGTCTGGTTTACCACCGATTGAAATATTGATGCGGCTATATCCTCTCTTGACGCCCCTTCATTAATAAGGGGCTGAATATCGGTTTTGGCAAACACCCCACATCTGGCAGCAATAGAATAGATAACCCTGTAATTCTTTGCCATCTCATTCA
>DAOOJC010000325.1:0-2765 GCA_035384905.1 Acetivibrio sp.
TATGGCTTTGAGGAAACTTCGTATTTGCTCCTTTTTGGCGATTTGCCGACCCAAAAGCAGTTAGATGATTTTGGAGAGCTTCTTTCGTTCTACCGCAATCTGCCCGAGTCTTTTTTAAATGACATGATTTTAAAGCTGCCCGGAAAGAATATCATGAATGTACTGGCAAGAAGCGTACTTGCATATTACAGTTATGATGACAATCCGGATGATACTTCAGTGAAAAACGTATTAAAGCAATGCATTCATCTGATAGCATGTATGCCTACAATTGCTGTTTATGCATATCAGGCAATATCCCATTATTTCAGGAAAAAGAGTCTGGTTATTCACAGCCCGAAACCCGAATTGAGTACTGCAGAAAACATTCTGCGTATGTTAAGGCCGGACAAGAAATATTCAAAGCTTGAGGCAACACTTCTTGATCTTGCTCTTGTCCTTCATGCAGAGCATGGCGGTGGAAATAATTCATCTTTTGTAACCCATGTTGTAACATCCACCGGTACAGACACATATTCTGCTATTGCTGCAGCCCTTGGATCCCTCAAAGGTCCAAAACATGGAGGAGCCAATATAAAGGTTTGTGAGATGTTTGAGGACTTAAAGCAAAATATTAAAGATTGGACTGACGATGAACAAATTGAAAACTATCTCATGAGGATATTGAATAAAGAGGCTTTTGACCGGGCAGGTCTGATTTATGGTATTGGGCATGCAGTTTATTCGATATCCGATCCGAGATGTGTTCTTTTAAAGGAGCAAGCCGAAAAACTTGCAAAAGAAAAGGGTTTGGAGGCAGAATTTGCTCTTTATGACAGAGTGGAGAACCTGGCTCCTAAGGTTATTTCAAAGGTTCGAAAAATATACAAGGGCGTAAGTGCGAATGTTGATTTTTACTCAGGTTTTGTATACAACATGCTGGACATTCCGAAGGAATTATATACACCAATTTTTGCTATTTCCAGGATGACCGGATGGGCTGCCCACCGTATAGAGGAAATCGTTAATGCCGGGAAAATTATCAGGCCTGCATATAAGAGTGTTGCAAAAAGACGTGACTATGTGGGCATTAAGGACCGTTAGGAATCTCTTAAACAATAAAGAATTTATTGAGGCTATGGAACAGAATTTACTGATTGACATAATATGTAGTATAAGACCAGACAGTTAAGGAGTGAATTATATGCATGAATATTACCATAGCGAGGAGAGACAGTTGACCCCGTCACAGGGTCAGCAACCCGGACAGCAATTCGGTCCATTTTTTGGACAGCAGTTTGGACCACTCTTTGGACCGCCCTTTGGTCAGACACCCGGGCAGCAGTTTGGGCCGCCTTTCGGAGGTCAGGGGGCATCTATGGGACCGCCTTCCACCCCGCCGCCTTCGTTTACGCCACAGCAAACACAAGCACCGGGTATATTGGCAGTTGACCCGGGGGCAATAAGGCCTTGCACCTTCAGGTTTGTATATATATGGCTTAACTCAGGTGAAAGGTTCTGGGCATGGCTTGTCTTTGTGGGCAGAACATCGGCATCAGGATGGAGATGGACAGGTTTCCGCTGGATTTACTTTGGCGTTGACTTAAGAAATATAGAAAGCTTCGTATGTTTCTGACCAACAGGTGAAGTGTGTTATATTCCATCATTCCAAACCGGTGAAATCTTTTTTATTTGATGATGCGGATTGTTTATTGAGAAATTCTTATTATATAAGAAGTGAGGGGGCTTATGCCCCTTAACTTTTTGTGATTTTCCACATAGCAGAATAGCTAAAAAAGGGAGAGGATTACGTATATCTCAGCCGTTATCCGATAAAAGCACAACCGATTGAAATGATTGGTGCTTGAAAACATGTACATTACGAGATATTTATTAATAAGTTTTAGAAAAGTGTAATATATTATATTGAGGAAAAATGTAGAGAGATAAAAGCTGTAAGCATAGTAAAAGAATATGTCGAAAATATGCGTAGCGATTTATGAAAGTTTTATATTGATAAAAAATCAAGAATAATGTAAAATCATTGTGTAGTTGTATTCTAATAATTAGACAGGGGGTTAACGAATGAAACTTTGTCCAAAGTGCGGTTATTCAAATGAAGATTTTAGTAATGTATGCGGCAGTTGTGGTTCTCCTTTGAATGATGGTGCTGAAATGCCAGACCAGCAGTTTAATCAGTTCAATACGTATGGGAGTGCAAACATGCCGATACAAGCTAAAACCAGCGGTTTTGCAATTACATCCTTGGTTCTTGGTATTGTGGCTGTACCTTTTATCTGCTGTTGTACTTATCTTAGTATAGCTTTGGGAATAGCAGCAGCTATTTTCGGATTTTTGGCGAAGAATGAAATTAAGTCATCAAATGGGTTAAAAAAAGGAAATGGAATGGCTTTAGCCGGAATAATACTGGGTTTTGTAAGTGCAGCAATTTCTTTGATATTAATAATATATTTATTGGCATTTCAGGATGAAACTGTTAGCAATCTGAACCAATTTTTCAATGAGTTTTTGCAGGAGATGGAAGAGCAAAGCAATTAAAGCGGTTATGTAAAAATTCCGGCTTTTACAACAAAGCCGGTTTTTTATGTAGTTGAGACTTTAACAGCAGATATGTTATAGAGAATATTACAATTAACAGTTACTCTTGTGGGTAAGTGTTAGTTTAGAGGCTTGTTTATGGCATTCCAATTTTATGATCCGAATCATGGAACAGGGCTATCGCATGAAGTAATATAATTCCAAAAGTAAATCCTGTATATTCTTAA
>DAOOJC010000326.1:0-2764 GCA_035384905.1 Acetivibrio sp.
TGAAAACATTGGATTGTTGAAGAAAGTTAAGGATTATTAAGTGTGCACTGCAGCTTATGAGTGTGAGGAAAAATACACCTAAATCTATGCTTCTTCCGTATTTTTCTTCACGTTAATAATCAATACCCGAAATGGCCTAAAAAACAAGGAGAGCTTTTTTCAACTTCCTTTGTTTCGGGCATTATTCCATAACCTTTAACAAATCCTCAAATCTCATATCCGGGTCATGCTTTAATACACCCTCCAGTACATCCTGTTCAGTAAGTACCTTAACCAATCTCATGCTCTCATCGACAATATAAACTATATGAAACCTGTCAAAGTCCATGCTCTTTATTACGTCCCCTATATGCACGGACTTTAAAACCACCAGTTCCCTTCCGGGATATATACCCCTCTTTAAGAATCTGCTTCGTTTGAATAAAAGGTTCTTGATATTCATTAACGACTCCTCCGTCTTGTCAAACTTCTGGTAATAGAGTATATATACTGAAATTAAAAGAATGCTTAAATTGAAAATACCGGCAAGAAGCAATAACACCCCCAACACAAAAACTACCGATGTAAATCCTAAAGACAGTACCCTCGCATACTTATACCCCTTAAACAATCCTATTTTTGTTACAAGTATGTCTCTGATTATTTTTCCTCCGTCAAGAGGCAACACTGGAAGCATGTTGAATATTGCCAATGCAACGTTGGCATAGATAAAAAAACGCATATTATCTGAAAAAACAAAATAATATGTGTTTGTTATAAAACATATCAAAGCCAGTAAAATGTTGATAAAAGGGCCGCTAATGTATATTAAAATCGGATTTATGCACCCGTCATATACCTCTTTAATTTCCGCACTCAATCCGATAGCAAGAATTTTAACACAGACCAGTTTTCTTTTTCCGAAAACAGCTACTGTAATATGAGCCCCTTCATGAATCAGCATCGACGCTAAAATCAAAAGGTATCTTATTATATAGCCATTATAATACATTATTATCAGCAATATGAAAAGAACCGGATCAATATTGATTTTAAACGGCTTTTTTAAAATATTGATAAAAATACATCTATCCTCCAAACAACTTAATTTCTTGGTGATTGTATGAAGTCAAGGGGATTTACCGCTTCTCCATTCTTCCATATCTCAAAATGAAGATGTGCACCTTTGGAAATACCAGTGCTTCCCACTTTTGCAATGATATCTCCCTTGTTTACAATCTGCCCTTTCTTTACTAAAACAGATGAACAATGAGCATAAAGGGATACGGTATTGTCATCATGCTTTAGCTTTATGTATTTTCCGTACGTTTCACTCTCCCCTTCTTCCATAACCTCACCTTGATCCGCTGCCTTTATGGGAGTCCCATCCAATGCCTCAATATCGATTCCCTTATGGAATTCAACATCTCCACTTATTGGATGTATCCTTTCTCCGTATAATGAACCAACTACTCCCCCCACCGGTATGATAAAAGACTTCTCATCCTCTGCCTGAATCTCATCCTCTTCAGTGTTATCATAGCTGTTATAATTCGCACTTTGAACCATTCCTGTATCCGATGTCTCTTCAGTTTTGTCAAGCTCACTTGGGTCACCAAAGACATTATCGACAGATGTCACATACATATCATCACCGGTTGAAGTCCTCTCTTCTCCTTCGCTGGAGTTATCGGTCGTATACTGTCCCTTTGCCTGGTTTTCATTTTTCCCGATTATCCAGTTCAATCCATTCAAAATGCCCTTAATCTCAATGTTGTACGACAGTGCATCCTTTATCCTGTGTTGAAGAAAATTGGTAACAGGAGTATTAACGCTCTTTATTATTCCCGCCAACAACAAAATAAACATGCATATTACAATCTGTACCCTAACCTTTTGGGCTAAACTGAACCTGTATTTATCGCTGCTTTTTGTCCTCCTGCTTCTTCTGGTTTTTCTTCGGCTCTGTGGTATACTCTGCCTCGGGTACCTTGTTCTATATACAATATCGTCCACGAACAGCACATCCTCTTATTGTTTTATAGTGTTACTCTCCAAGCCTTTGTCTACGGTTATTGCTACAAAACTTATAATACATAAGTCTATATATTTTAAATTATATTAAATATCTCATGGGAATATTACAAGGATGAATTAAATAAATATACCCAAAAAGGTTCATTAGCCTTTTTTTATGCAAAAAAAGAACAACCGATTTTAAGGTCCGTTGCTCATTTTTCCTGTGTCCCTCAAAAAAACAAAAGAGATTATACCCATACCCTGACCGGTCAGCATATAACCCCTTCACTTGAAGCTGCAACTTAAGTATATACTAAGCATTGTCATACAATTTTGCAGTATGATTTTCTATCATTTGTGAATAATTTTTCTCCAATCAAGGTCACCCCTATCAAGACCCTGAATCAGAATTTCTGCAGTGCCTAAGTTCGTGGCAAACGGTATGTTATTCATGTCGCATGCCCTTAATAAAGAGTTTATGTCGGGCTCATGCGACTGAGCCGTAACGGGATCTCTGAAAAAAATAACCAGATCCATTTCATTATAAGCCGCTCTTGCACTGATTTGCTGTTCACCCATTAAACCGGGCAGAAACTTGTTAATATTAAGCCCGGTGGCTTCAACTATAATTGCCCCTGTAGTTCCCGTAGCAAACAGAGTGTGGTTTTTTAGTATGCTTTTATATGCAATACAAAATGAAGCCATTAATTCTTTTTTCTTATCATGAGCAATTAAAGCAATATTCATAAAAACCTTCCAAATTCTC
>DAOOJC010000327.1:0-1822 GCA_035384905.1 Acetivibrio sp.
CTGAGACACCATTGTCTCAATTTTGTTGACCCATAAGTATTATAAATTTAAATTTCCCTCTTGTCAATTTTTTTATCCAAAGGCAAGTGCATTAATTTAATGCATACTGATTTATTGTAATTTGTCACAGCTTTGTTACCAAAACAGAGAATCATCCCCTGTTTTATGGATATTTCAGCATCTACCTGCAAAGAATAAATAATACTATATAGATTGCTTGATTTCTGAATTATCGGAGGTAGTTTTTATGAGTATAGAAAAACAAAAGATTTTTACCAAACCGCCCCAGTCATATTGGATGGCATCCACTCCTAAAACCGGTTATCCAACCTTAGAGGAGGATATAAAGGTTGACGTAGCAATTATCGGAGGCGGTATTACCGGTATCTCCACTGCATACTTACTTGGCAAAGATGGAGTAAAAGCAGCTGTTATTGAGGCCGACCGCATTTTGCAGGGCACAACCGGACATACCACAGCAAAAATAACCTCTCAGCATGAATTGATATACAGTAAAATAAATAATCAGATGGGCAGGGAATTCGCAGAACAATATGCCGACGCAAACGAGTCCGCCCTTCGGATGATTGAGAAAATAGCAACTGAAAACAATATCGAATGCGATTTTGTTTCCCAATCCGCATATGTGTATACGCAGCAAGACAAGTATATCGATAAGATAAAGGATGAGGCACAGATTGCCGATTCCCTTGGCATAAAAGCTGCTTATCTTGAAGAAATACCTCTGCCTTTCCCAATTAAAGCTGCTGTACGTTTTGACAACCAGGCTCAATTCCATCCTCTAAAATTTCTATTGCCTCTTGCAAAAGAAATTACCGAAAGCGGTAATCAAATATTTGAGCAAAGCAGGATTGTAGACATTGAAGACGGTAGTAACTATGTTTTAATAACAAATCAAGGTAAGAAGGTAACTGCAGAAAAAATCATAATTGCTTCCCATTATCCTTTTTACAATAAGGCCGGGTTATACTTTACAAGACTTTATACGGAACGGTCATATGTTGTTGCTGTTAAGGCAAAAGAAAGTTATCCCGGTGGAATGTATATAAATTCGGAAGAACCAAAGCACTCCATACGCAGCCAAAGGTCAGATGACGGCGAACTTATACTGGTCGGCGGCGGAAGCCACAAAACCGGTCAAGGCGAGGACACAATCAAGCATTATGATGCATTGATAGATTATGCCTGCGAAACCTTTACAGTGGAGGATATTCCTTATCGGTGGTCTACCCAGGATTGCATGACTATGGACGGACTGCCTTATGTGGGGCAATTCACATCCAACTCTCCCAATATGTACATTGCAACCGGTTATGGCAAATGGGGAATGACTAACAGTATGGCTTCTGCGATGATATTAAGGGACTTGATAGTTGACGGAAAAAGCCACTGGCAGGATGTCTATAACCCTTCACGCAAAACTATCGCAGCTTCCGCTAAGAATTTTGTTGTTGAAAATCTCAATGTTGCGGAAAAGCTAATTGAGGGAAAAATTTCACCCTCACAGGATGATATCGGTGTTAGAGCTGGAGAGGGAAAAATTATTAAGGCAAACGGGCAAAGACTTGGAGCATATAGAGACGAACAAGGAGAATTGCATGTGGTAGACACAACATGCACGCATATGGGCTGTGAATTATATTGGAATTCTGCCGAGAAATCCTGGGATTGTCCTTGCCATGGCTCAAGATTCAGTTATGAAGGCGATGTAATTGAAGGCCCGGCAGTCAACTCTTTAAATGCACACAATGATGTTAATACGATTGAAAAACTTATTAAAGACAATTTTTAAAGTGAATAG
>DAOOJC010000327.1:1832-2754 GCA_035384905.1 Acetivibrio sp.
GGACGTATCTCTGTTTTAGAACAGAAAACTGTCCCCTGTTTTATCTATTATTCGTTTTGTTTTGCAAACACTGCCAATAGTATTGTATAATTATTATTGTTGCTTTGCAGGACACAATCTTTTTTTGGGGGAAATTTAAAATGAAAAACAGAGAGTTAAATAAAGTAAGACCTATTAAGGATTTAAAAGATATGCTTAATTCCAGTGTAGAGATATATGGTGATAAAGCGGCGTTTTTATCTAAACCGAAAGGTGGAACCGCTTATGAACCCATATCATATAAACAGTTTAAATCCGATGTGGACGCTATGGGAACAGCCCTAATTGATCTTGGTCTAAAGAATGGGAAAATTGCTTTAATAGGTGAAAACCGATATGAATGGTCCATATCCTATCTTTCAGTTGTAAATGGAACAGGAATTATTGTACCTCTTGATAAAGAACTTCCTGCAAACGAAATTGAGTTACTCCTGCAACGTTCACAGGCAGATGCTGTCATTTATTCGGAGAGTGTCAGGGACAAAATTGAGCCTCTTTATAAAAAATCTACTTCCTTACGGTATTTTATCAGTATGGACAGAGAAGAAGACGATGGCAGCATCTTATCTTTCCATTTGCTTTTACAAAAGGGGCATAAATTATTGGAAGAAGGAAGGCGAGAGTTTATTGATGCCAAAATTGATGCCTGTGCAATGAGTATCCTTCTCTTTACTTCCGGAACCACCGACACTGCCAAGGCTGTTATGCTGTCTCACAAAAACATAGCAGAAAACCTGATGGGAATGTGTTCCATGGTATATATTGATGAAAAGGACATATTCTTATCGATCCTTCCCATTCATCATACCTATGAATGTACCTGCGGTTTTTTATGCCAATTATACAGGGGATGTACCATTGCATATTGTGATGGATTGCGACA
>DAOOJC010000328.1:0-2754 GCA_035384905.1 Acetivibrio sp.
TTCATCGTTTTTTTCTTGCCGAGCTCTTTTTAAGATGTCTTTGTTATTCATTTATATCCCCTCCCAGGATTTATGCTTATATTATATACTATGAATAGTATTGCGTCAAGTTTACTTGTCAAAATGCAAAGTTAAGTTGTCATTATTTCTGTTATTTTAAATAATAGGGTTTTCAAATTTTGCCTAAAAATATACCCTCGATATGTTCCCGCATACACATATCAAAGGGCATTTTTATGATTAAGGCCAGAACCAACACAAAAGACTCCATATGGCTGGAGTCGATGGTATTAATGTCTTTCATCTTAGAAACCGTCTGTTAACCGGAATCTGTCAACTCACATATTTGGAACAGCTACAGTATAGTCCCGAGAAATTCACGGATTACACTGTTGACCAGTTCAGGTTTGTCAGTATTGGAATTGTGTCCGGCCCCGGGTATCCATTGAATTGGCAGACCTGACTGATTTGCCCATGCTTTGTTGTAGCGTTTTGTAAAACCGGCTTTGTCTTTCTCACCACATATCAACAACGCTGGGCAGGAGATTTCATATGCCAGATCCGCCTCAATTGCTTCTGCCAGAATCTTGAATCCATGAGACGACAGGTCACAATACTCTCTTTTTGTATAAGTATCCATCATAGCATACATAACCTGACGTCCATATTCGGTTTGTGCACATCCTTTTGCAGCGTATTTTTTTAAAAAGAACCATGGATAAACACCGAACATGAATTTTGTATTTTTGAGTACATATATCTCCCACTTTTTCATATACTTCCTTTTAAGCGGAGCAGAATCGACAGAAACGAAGCCCGCAAGACAATCCGGATATCTCTCCATTAATGCCTGAGCAACATAACCTCCCATAGACTGTCCTATAATTATTGGTTTGAATATTCCCTCATGAATCATGATACTGTAGAGCCATTCTGCTTTATCTGCAAGCGAAAAATCGAGTTCAAACGGTCTTGAAGCACCATGCCCTGGTGCATCCCATACAAACAAATTGTAATCATCTTTGAATTCTTCAATCTGTTTTTCAAACAATCGATGATCTGCTGTCAGCCCTGGAAGAAATACAAGCCACGTCTTTTCGCCGGAAACAATGCTGGTCCGGTAGTGAATTACCCCGTTTTGGGTATTGAACACTTTCTCTATCATTCTCCATCCTCCTCGTCAAGATAAAACAATGCCATTCCTGCATTGCAGCAATAGCCCTTGATGAAGTATCCTTCCTGAATTGCTGCAAAGAAAGAGGGCTTCATATCTTTATTAGCTTCCCTGCCCAGTTATATAAACGCTCCGACATTTCATCAAATTCTACCATAGCACCGTTTTTTAAAGCAATAAAGTCATTTAAAATCGCTTTATCCTCATTGTTTACAGCTTCAAGCAAATCTTTTTGATGCTTTACATATTTTCCTGTATTATTAAATACAATAGCCTGTATGACAAAAGATGCCGACTTATATAGCCCACGCACTATATCATCGCTTTTTTCATATAACATATTATGTACACATCCGTGGTAAATGTTGCATGCACCTATTTTTATAGCACGATCTACTGCTGCATTATCAATTTTTGTCCACAGCTCATCAAGGGTACCTATAATCGGTGTGGTATCATAATAAAACTGAAATAAGTCTGAAGGTTCCCAATTTATAAGCTCATCTTTTCCTGAAAGAAATCCGCAAATTAATTCCCGGTTAGGAAGGGTATCTATCATATCGCTATATGCTTTTATATCATCTGTCGTTAATTTATCCAATATCACTACTACATCAATATCACTGGATTCAGTTGCTTCTCCTCTTCCGTAACTTCCTTGCAGCCCTACAAAATAAATACGTTCACCAAATGTCTCTTTAAGTATCTGTGTAAAGCACTCCATCCACAATTTTATGTTAACCATCATAACCCTCCATTTTTTATTTCTTTCCACATGGTTTCTTTTCTGGCAACGATTATACGATTATAATAGTTTTCAACAAAATAGAAGGGGTATTATATTTTACTCCAGTTCAAATGCACCGGTATACAGCTGATAATACTGACCCTTTTTAGCTATCAATTCCTCATGATCGCCCCGTTCAATGATACGTCCATGATCCAAAACTATGATAACATCAGAGTTTTTAACAGTGGACAGACGGTGAGCAATTACAAACACTGTCCTGCCTTTCATGAGGGCATCCATTCCCCGCTGAACAATGGCTTCAGTCCTTGTATCAATGGAGGACGTCGCTTCATCCAAAATCATAACCGGAGGATCCGCAACCGCTGCTCTGGCAATGGAAATTAACTGCCTCTGTCCCTGAGATAGATTCGCACCGTTTTCAGTAATGAGCGTATGATAGCCATTGGGCAAACGGCGAATGAAATCATCGGCACCTACAAGCTTTGCAGCCCCAATACACTCCTCATCGGCAGCATCCAGTTTTCCGTAACGTATATTGTCCATTACTGTGCCGGTAAAAAGGTTGGTATCCTGCAAAACCATGCCGATGGCACGACGAAGGTCCGGTTTTTTGATTTTATTGATATTAATGCCGTCATAACGGATTTTCCCGTCGGCAATATCATAAAATCGGTTCAGCAAATTTGTTATAGTTGTCTTTCCGGCACCGGTGGCACCAACAAAGGCCACTTTTTGTCCCGGCTTTGCGTAAAGGCTGACATCGTGCAAAACAGTTTTCCCCGGTTCATATTCGAAATCAACCTCGAACAATCTCACGTCACCGGCCAGT
>DAOOJC010000329.1:0-2738 GCA_035384905.1 Acetivibrio sp.
AACCGCTTTAATGTATTCTGTAGATCAGGTAAAAAGTATTCTAAATGAAGTAAAGGACATGTAAAATAGAATACATTCGGCTAAGATTATGTATATAATAACTTTAGGAGGTTAATATAATGGACTACAGAAAAGAATCATTAAGGCTGCACGGTGAATGGAAGGGCAAAATTGAAGTAATCAGTAAAGTTCCGACAAAAAGTAAAGAAGATCTCTCCCTGGCTTATACACCAGGAGTAGCAGAACCGTGTCTTGCTATACAGAAGGATGTAAACCTTTCATATACACTTACAAGGCGTTGGAATCTGGTAGCAGTAATAACCGATGGCACAGCTGTTCTTGGGCTTGGTGATATTGGTCCTGAAGCGGGCATGCCTGTTATGGAAGGTAAATGCGTACTCTTTAAACAGTTTGGCGATGTAGATGCATTCCCATTATGCATAAAGTCTAAGGATGTGGATGAAATCGTCAATACCGTAAAACTGATATCGGGAAGCTTTGGAGGAATCAATCTCGAAGACATATCTGCTCCAAGGTGTTTTGAGATTGAAAGAAGACTTAAAGAAGTATGCGATATTCCGGTTTTCCACGATGACCAGCACGGTACAGCCGTAGTATCCCTTGCTGCAATGCTGAATGCACTCAAACTCACAGGAAAAAACATTAACGACATTGAGGTTGTAGTTAACGGTTCTGGTGCTGCAGGTATAGCTGTTACAAGGCTTCTCATGAGCATGGGCTTAAAGAAGGTTATACTCTGTGACAGGAAAGGTGCAATATATGAAGGAAGAGATGACCTCAATGAAGAAAAGGCCCTGATGGCTAAAATATCAAACCTTGAGAAAAAGAAAGGCAGCCTTGCCGAAGTAATAAAAGGTGCCGATGTGTTCCTCGGTCTTTCTGCCCCGGGAATGGTTACTCAGGATATGGTCAAGACCATGGCAAAGGATCCGATAATATTCGCAATGGCAAATCCTACACCTGAAATAATGCCTGATGAAGCTATAGCAGCAGGTGCAAAGGTGGTAGGTACCGGAAGATCCGATTTCCCGAACCAGATAAATAATGTTCTGGCTTTTCCTGGTATATTCAGAGGTGCATTGGATGTTAGGGCAAGTGATATCAACGACGAAATGAAGATAGCTGCTGCTAAAGCAATTGCTTCTTTGGTCAGCGATGAAGATCTTTGTCCTGAGTGTATTCTGCCGGAACCCTTTGATCCGAGGGTTGGTTCCACAGTAGCAAAGGCAGTAGCTGAAGCGGCAAGAATAACTGGAGTTGCAAGAATATAAGGTTGTAAAGATAAAAATGGTTAGGAGAGAGGCAATTTTTATGTTCCTCTCTCCTTTTCAATTGTCCAATCCGATTTTTTACAAACACTTTCAAGAGAGCATTTACTGCAGTTGGGTTCCATTCCCGAACAGAATTTGCTTCCCACACCGTCAATCTGTGCATGATAATCATTAAAAAATCCCGCATTATGCTCCATATTGTTCATAAAAAAGCTCTGCATTTCCTTGAACGCTTATATCAAGCCTCGTCTTCTACGCTTCGATATTTCTATATCTTTTCTCAGCCGGTTTAAATAAAACAATGATACTTAGAAGCAGCATTACAGCCTCAAAAATGAATATTCCCAAGAAGACCACTGTTTGCGGCAGCTGCAATAGAACCATTGCCGATGCAAAGACAGTTAGAATCAGCATAAAGCCCATTGAAACTATGATTCCAAAAAGCCCGTTAAGATTGGTTTTTACAGCCTCGTGAGGATTTGTCCAATCAAGTTTGGGTCTGAATATGTCAATAATTAAATCAAGGATTAAAATTGTCATTGAACCCAAAGAAGAAAGAATAATTAGGAATAAAACCTTCAGTACGGAAACCCTTATGAGGGCAACCATGAACCCCGCAATAACAAGGCTTCCCATCATTGATATAGACATACTGTGTATAAGCTTCGAAATTATCTGCATTCGCGGCGAAACAGGAATCATTTTGGATATCCAGATGCTGTGTCCTTCTCTCGAAACAGCTGTTGACGATACAATATTGAGACTTGAAGCAAGAACCATTAATCCAAAGCCCACCAGCGACACGTATATATCGTTTCGAGGCTCCCGAGCAACTTCTATGAATTTTCCTATGGATTCTTGATTCTGACCAAGAATTGAAATTAAAGTCATCACAGGCATAACTACCACACCTGCCAATCCATTTATCATAAACACGGGGGTCCTTAAAAGGAGCTTCCACTCTTTCCAGAAAAGAGCGGTCAATGGGCTCGTTACTTTAATATACTTATTCATTGAATTCTCAAAAGAAACACGTCTTTTTTTGCCGGATCTTTCATTTCCCGATAAAATCCCCTTATAAAACACCCTGTTGCCTACCCATAACAGCAAAGTAAACAATGCAACGGAAACCAGCACAAAAAGTAGAAAGTAACCCCATCCTTCCATGCCTGGTTTCGAAAGACCGTAGGTAACCCAAAGACTGGGCGGAAACCTTGACCCTACAGCTTCAATAACCCAGTTCTGGATTTGACTCATGTCCAAATACTCATCCATACCGCCATTTATCATTCTCTGAACATAGAAGTTTACTCCCATTCCTATGGCAATGGACAGAAAACTGGCTACTACCACTATTACATCCTTGGTTTTCTTAATATTAACAAACCTCATGAGAACTATTACAAGCAAAGAGGATATTGCCAGAGGTATTACCGGCACAAGCAA
>DAOOJC010000330.1:0-2723 GCA_035384905.1 Acetivibrio sp.
ACTTGGGAAAGCACCTGTAACATATGTCTTGTTACCATTAGGGTCGGTTATGCGAAGAATGAGCATATGCTCAGCCATCCATCCCTCGTCCCTTGCCAAAACAGAGGCAATACGAAGTGCAAAACATTTTTTGCCTAAAAGTGCATTTCCGCCATATCCGGAACCATAGGACCATATAGCCCTTTCTTCAGGGAAATGACTGATGTACTTTTTCTCCATTGGTGCACATGGCCAAGACACATCTTTTTGACCTTCCTCTAATGGAGCACCTACCGAATGCAGACACGGCACAAATTCCCCATCATCACCAAGCACTTCAAGAACCTTGCTGCCAATACGGGTCATTATACGCATGTTCACAACAACATAAGCACTGTCAGTTATTTCAACACCTATTTTGGAAATAGGTGAACCGATTGGGCCCATGGAAAACGGTATAACATACATGGTTCTACCCTTCATGCAGCCGGTGTATAAGCCCTTCATTGTCTTTTTCAACTCTTCCGGATCAATCCAGTTGTTGGTAGGTCCGGCATCTTCTTCTTTCTTAGAAGCAATAAATGTTCTGTCCTCAACACGGGCTACATCTGACGGATGACTGCGGAACAAGTAACATCCCGGACGTTTTTCTGGGTTCAGAGGTGTAGCTGAACCTGATTCAACTAACTTCTTTAACAGGCGTTCATTTTCTTCCTCTGAGCCATCGCACCAATAAATTTCATCGGGCTCACACATTTTTGCAATTTCATCTACCCAAGCTTGCAATTTTTTGTTTGATGTCATCAAAATTCTCCCTCCAATTTTTAGATAAACTATCTATTAATAAACTAATCTATTGCTGATTGGCAATACATAGTAGACAACAATGAAATCAGCATTTATGCAATATAATGAATTAGTTAATTTTTTCACTAACATCCTAACACAAATTCAATAAAATATCAACACGTGTTTTCGAATTTTTGCTTTTTGGGAGGGGAGAATTGAATGAAGGTGAAGAAAAATAATATTTATCCATGCAAATGGAAATTACTTTTCCTTCATTCCAGTGTATATGAGAATAGCATCCCTAAGAAATTTAGCCATTCCCGGCTGTTCTTTATCGTAGTATGCCGTAAACCGCTCATCATCAACATACATTTGGGCAAGCCCTGCATGAGCTTCTTTGCTGTAGCTTCCCCAGGAGCAGCTTATCCATTGTTTATGCAAATCCGCCGCTTTTTGGGCAAGCTCTCCTGCCGGGTCCCCAGTAGCAAAAGCCTCCTTAAGGGTTTCTATTATCTCCGACTCTAACCCCTTCAACCTGTCAAAATCCTCTTCGGTCATGTTCTTAAAGCGTTGGTTGGACTGTTCCACCACCTCATCACCGTATTTTTCCCGGATTTCTTTACCATACTTTTTCTCGTTATCATCAATCATTTTTTGCTTAAAGCCTTCAAACTTTTCCTTATCACTCATTTGCGTTCTCCCTTCTGCAAATGCTATGGTTTTTTCAACATTTGCGATTAATAAATCCAGTTGTCTCCTTTTCGCGAGGAGCTTCTCACGGTGTTCAATCAGTGCAGAGGTCATGTCAAACTCGGGTGATGTTATAATTTCTTTGATGCGTTCCAACTCCACACCCAACTCCCTGTAAAACAATATTTGCTGCAGCGTGTCAACCTCTTTCTGTCCGTATATCCGATATCCGGATGAATTTATTCTTGCCGGCTTCAGAATTCCAAATTCATCATAATACCTGAGGGTACGGGCACTGATTCCAGCCAGAGCTGCCAGTTTCTTAACTGTATACTCCATGTTTTTACCTCCTCACAATACCATTTTACACCTTTACGTTACGTAAAGGTCAAGGGGTAGATTCACAAATATTAAATCAAAGATAAGTATTTGTTTGTGAAAAATTCCCTTATATATTGATACAAATTTATGGAAAACATCTAATTTGTTACTTTGCAAATCTTAATTTTTTCTATCCTCTTTTCACTTATTTCCACAACCTTAAATAAAAGTCCGTTAAATTCTATTTCCGGTCTTTCTCCATTCTCCGGTATTCTGCCCAATTGACTTATAACAAAACCACTTAACGTATCATATTCCTCAACAGGTAACATTGCATCAAATTGTTCCTTAACAACATCAAGACCTACAGAACCACTGGCCATGTACGTGTTTTCGTCCAGTTTCTCAAAATCCTTTTCTTCTTCGTCATATTCGTCAAATATATTTCCCACTATCTCCTCCACAAGATCTTCCATGGTTACTATTCCTGCTGTTCCTCCATACTCGTCAATAATTATAGCCATATGATTCTTGTTCTTTTGTAATTCGCTGAAAAGCTCATCCGTTCTCTTTGACCACGGAACATTATACGGATGCCTTATTAGTTTCCTTAAATCAAAATCTTCTTTGTCTTGATTGCAATCTATAAACTTAATAATATCCTTTGCATGAATTATTCCTACAATATTGTCAATACTACCTTCAAAAACAGGAATTCTTGTATATTTTTCTTCGTTGAGAACAGAAATCACTTCTTTAAGTCCCGCATTAATCGGAAGAGCCACAATATCGGTCCTATGGGTCATTATGTCCATGGCAGTCTTGTTGTCAAAATCAAAAATGTTGTTGATCATTTCCTTTTCATTTTCCTGTATGGCACCCCTCTCCTCACCTACATCCACCATCATACGAATCTCTTCCTCCGTAACTTCTTCCTCATCCTG
>DAOOJC010000331.1:0-2722 GCA_035384905.1 Acetivibrio sp.
AATCCGTTTTCGATAAGCCGAGGCCTGGCACTGATCATGCGTGAAAAGGCTTCAATCATCAAATCCTCAGCCTCATGAATGTCATCTATGTACCTATTAATATAGAGTGTTAAAGCATCTCCGTGGCGTTCCATGAGAACGCGTAAGGCACTCCCGTCACCGTCGAGGTATGCAGAAAAAAGTTCTTCGTTTGCTGCTTCATCTGTTGTTATAACAATCCCTCCTGTTCACCTGCATTTGCGTAAGTCAGAAAACTTTTATGTCTCTAATTTTCCACCCGTTATATCAACGCAACACACTCTAAATGCCGTGAGACAGTTGCATTGATGTTTATAGTTTTTATATTCGATATATTTCTACTCAATATTGATTATACGTATTACCTCTCTCTAAATGCAATATTAAAACACAACAATATTATAATAAGAGGATATACTTTTTATGAAAACCATAATAACCTTATTTACTGTGGATTTGGAAATGCACTCTGCCAAATGTTATGTAGAGTTCCAAATTCCTTTTGATTTAAGCTGCATAGATCGGATTATGCAGTATCAATAATGACTTCTTTAAATATTCCCAAGATATCAATCCAATAAAATCTGCTTCGCAATTTGCAGAAATCTTTCTTTATATGTATATAGAATGGACAAAATAAGAATTATTCGTGTTTTATAAAACAAAAGTTCCGGGGCATCGATCACATTCGCTTTTCGGTCATTTCACTTCGTGAAATCCCACTAAAAAAGATGTTGAAACATAATTGCTTCAACATCTTTTTTTCAATTTGGTGCGCCATCGGGGACTCGAACCCAGGGCCCACTGATTAAGAGTCAGTTGCTCTACCAACTGAGCTAATGGCGCATATACTTTCGTTCGCCGAACAATTATATATTATAAGAGCAAAATGATTCATTGTCAACACAAAATATTAAAATTTCTTTTTAGTTATTTTTTTCTCATCCGATGGTAAAAAAATCTTTTCGAAATTAATTGACATAGGGAACTTTATTGTTGTATAATACTTCTTGCGGTGAATAAAGTATATGCCGAAGTGGTGAAATTGGCAGACGCACTGGACTCAAAATCCAGCGGTAGCGATACCATGCCGGTTCGAGTCCGGCCTTCGGCACCAAAGGGGTTTGAGAGAGTTTATTATTTTCTCAAACCCTTTAACTTTATTTGATTTTCTAAAAGACTTCTAACGCCTTTTATCAGACAAACGGGAGGAATGATAAGATGCAAGAAGTATATGAGTTTTTAAAAAACTGCGGAACATATTATTTGGCTACAGTGGAAGGGGATCAGCCCAGAGTTAGGCCGTTTGGTACAGTGGATATTTTTGAAGGCAAGCTTTATATACAGACAGGAAAGGTAAAAGAAGTATCCAAGCAGCTTCAGTCAAATCCAAAAGCGGAAATCTGTGCTTATACTGACGGAAAGTGGCTTAGAGTAGAAGGCAAGCTTGTCAGAGATGACAGAGTAGAGGCTAAAAAGCATATGCTTGACAATTATCCGGAGCTTAAAACTATGTATTCAGCGGAGGACGACAATACAGAGGTACTCTATTTTGTGAATGCCACAGCTACTTTTTATTCCTTTACCGATGAATCAAAGGTAGTTAAGTTTTAGTAGTGAGCGTTTTGACAATGTAAATATGGGGTAATCTTTCCCGCACCGGAAGGAATACCGCAATATTAGTGGGATTTCACGAAGTGAAATGACCAAAAAGCGATGGGGGCTCGATGCCCCGAGCTCATTTTTAGAATTCACCATTGCAAAATAAAAACGGAGGAGCATTAAATACCTCCTCCATTTCACATTAAAAACTTCTAGCTGTCTTTACCCAGTTCATTAATAAAATGATACGGGAATACTTTTTTGTAGTTGAGTTTTTTAGCAAAGGTATAAAGCTCCTCTTGATAATCCGGGTTTAATTTACCTATTGCTGCCAATGCAATACACTTTGAATCCGGCAGTAAATCTATCGATTTGACTTCATCCAATGTGATGCTTTTGGTTCCCGACAGGTAAGCGGCTAACAGTCGCTCAGTCTTACCTCCTTTATTATACATATCTGCTGCCTTACTGAGATACCGGGAGGCAGAATCCGGATTGCTTTCTGCCAAATAAAGCAAGAGAAAGTATGACCCATCAAGGCCATTATCAGCAGCAATTTTTGAAGCATTTTCAAAGTCCCCCTTGATAAATGCCTTTTCAAAGTTATATTGAGGTGCTTCCAGTTCTTCAATTGAATTGCTATATGCAGCCACATCACCGGAACAATAAGCAAGGATTCCTCTCAAATAATTATTCCATACTTGATTATATTCCGAACCCATCGGCTCATTGCGGAGCAAATAATCAGAGATAGCATTTTGGGCACTGTTCAAATCCCCTTTAGCCATATGTAAACGCACCGATTCCTCTACCACGCTACCGTCATAGGGATAGAGAATTTGCTGCTCTTCATTCTTTTTCAACAATAAATCATATTCCCCTTGTGCCCACATAGCTTCTTCCAGAACCATATTAAAGGTATTCTGATTGGATAAAGCTTCCACAGCCTTTTGTGCATATTGCAACGCCTGTTCAAAGTTTCCCTCGGACAGCCTTTGATAAGCCAAACCATGGTAGCCATACGGGCATGGATCATCTCCTTCAATTGACTTAATCAGCAGCTCCTCTGCTTCTTTTGGATTTTCTAATACTCTACTTAAAA
>DAOOJC010000332.1:0-2722 GCA_035384905.1 Acetivibrio sp.
TTGGAATTATATTACTTCATGCGATAGCCCTGTATATGCAAATAAACTTGATTGAATAAGGTTAATATGATTTTTGACCGGAGTGGACAGCATTTGTATGTATATCCTGGATGCCTTGCAGAATATCGAAAAAAACACTAAATATGGATGAATTGGGGGTTGAGAAATGATTAACATTAGGAAAGCACAAAAAAATGACCTGGAGAATTTACTTCTGTTATATACCCATTTAAATAATAATCAAATGCCAATAATCGATAATAATGTGGAACAAATTTGGGATGACATTTTGTCCGATCCAAACCATCATATTATTGTCGGCACTATTGGAGAGAAAATCGTCTCATCTTGTGTGATTGTAATTGTTAAGAACTTAACCCATAATCAACGGCCTTATGCATTAATTGAAAATGTTGTTACATGCGAAGAACATAGGGGAAGAGGGTACGCAACAGAAATATTGAATTATGCAAAGGAAATTGCAAAGCGGGAAAATTGCTATAAAATCATGTTGATGACAGGATCCAAAAAAGAATCCACCCTGAATTTTTACAAAAGAGCAGGTTACAATGATAAAGACAAAACTGCATTTATTCAATGGATTGATAAATAAACTGTTCACTAAAGGAGGCAGTACTCAATATGTATTTTTCATCGAAGAAGGGCCTGGGTATCGGTCTTCTGATTTGGATATTTATGATAGCAGGATTAATTGCTACTTTTAGTGCTGCTTTATTTACTGTATATCGCACTAAACTATGGTTTATTATGGTGATTTATATTGTTCCTCTCTTTTTTGCCGGATGGATCTGGTTTGGAACCGGTTATTTCATATCACCAAAAGAAAAAGAAAAATTTATTGATGAATTGAATAATGAAATAAAAAAATGCAATGGGTCCGGTGTAAGTTTATTATGAGATAGCGATATGTGCAAGATATTTATATTTTCGAATGCAAAAAAACTAAGGGACTTATAATCCCTTAGTTTTTTTATAAGAAAAATTTATATAAGGCTTTGAATTCTTTTTCTGACTTTTTCTTCACCCATAATTTGCTGAAGCTCCCATATATCCGGGGAAGTGCTGCGGCCCATAACGGCAATCCTTATAACAGTACTCACATCGCCAACATGGCCCTTATACATCTCCGGATTCTTCTTATAGTCTTTTGGCTTTGCTGCATATCCGTTTTGGCTTGCTATTTCCCGGATTTTTTCAAACCACAGGTTTTGATCGTCACTATGGTTGTAGGTTTCCAGGTATGCCTTAAGCAGCTTTTTAGCCTCAACGTCATCTATATTTTCAGGGAATTCATCGACAATTTTAAAATAACCGTCAAAGTAGTAGCTGATAAAATCAAATATCTGTTCACAATATATTAAATCCTTACGGGGCTTATCGGAATTTCTTCCAACATCGAGAAGTTTTATTATTGCATCCTTGTGCTCAATAAGAAGACTGACTATTTCATTTTTATAATCCTTGGCCCAATTAAGCAGGAATTCATATATTTCTGTTGCCGGAATTTTAACTAAAACGTTTTTACTTACATCGTTGAGCTTGTTAAGATCGAACAGGGCTCCGGAGTTACTCATTTTGTTTAAGGTAAAAGGAAAATCTTCTATATCGCTGTCCGGGTTTTGAATTCTCCATTCTTCAAAGTTTGAGTTCAGAATGGTCATCAGGTACTCCCGTACTGCTGCCGGATGGTAACCCAGTTGCATGTAATACTCCAATCCCAATTCCGGATCTTTTCTTTTTGAAAGCTTTCTTTTAACTCCGTTGTCTATCTTCATTAAATGAGCTGTGTGGCAGTATACCGGCAAATCCCAACCAAGAGTGGTAAACAACTCATAATGTATCGGCAGGGTTGAAAGCCATTCTTCACCTCTTACAACGTGGGTAACTTTCATCAGATGGTCATCCACCACATGGGCAAAATGATACGTGGGTATTCCGTTGGCTTTAAGAATAACTATATCCTGAAAGTTAACCGGTGAGGTAATACGGCCCCTTATTGCATCATCGATTTCGAAGGTATCCTCCGGGTTGCCCATGGATTTGAAACGTATAACGAAGCTGTCGCTATTGTCAAGGTGCTTTTTGACTTCTTCGAGGGACAAATCCCTGTCAACAGCCCACTTGCCGTAGTATCCGGTGTTAACGTTTTCTGCAATCTGCTGCTCTCTTATTTTGCCAAGCTCTTCCTCGGAACAGAAGCAAGGATAAGCTCTGCCCATTTCAATCAATCGTTTTGCAACGGTTTGATAGATTTCTCCCCGGTTGCTCTGGAAATAAGGTCCGTAATTACCGGTTTCTCCGTCAATACCTGCACCCTCGTCAAATCTTAGGTCAAAGAACTCTAAAGAGGTTATGATGGTTTCAACTGCTCCCTCAACCTTACGCTTTTCATCGGTATCCTCAATTCGGAGAATAAATACGCCGTTGCTTTGATGGGCCAGGCGTTCATCGACAAAAGCTCCATAAAGATTCCCAAGATGAATAAAGCCTGTGGGACTTGGTGCAAGACGGGTGACTTTTGCTCCGTCAGGTAAATCTCTGTCGGGAAATACGTTTTCCTCGTAATAAGATATTGACTTTGTTATGTTTGGAAAAAGCATGTCAGCTAACTTTTTGTAATCCATAATGTACCTCTTTTTCAATTTATTAAATAGAGTAGAGAAATAATTGCTAAGAATTATTTCCCTCTCGTTGAACCGTA
>DAOOJC010000333.1:0-2714 GCA_035384905.1 Acetivibrio sp.
CCCGGCTTTATAACCGATATTTTCAAATTAGGATATGCAGAATTCTGGTGGGGCGTAATTTTCTTTGCATTGATTGCTATTATATTGATTCGCTCAAAGCTTGATAAAAGCCTTATTATTACCTCACTTGTATCCTCTGCCGGGTATATTGGGATATTAACCGCCTATAGGAATGTGGTAAGAGACGATAACTACCTTAAGGATAAAAACATTCAGACGGTTATATGGGCTTGCCTTCTGATTTCAATCGTTATACTGTTGATAGGCGTGTATAACTACGATAAAAAACTGATGCTAGTACTATCCGGGCTTATATTCCAGTATATCCCCTGGATAGCTGTTCCGAGAATAGCTTTTATTTATCATTATTTCTCAATTGTACCCTTTATAATACTGCTGATAGTATATGTAATTAAAAAAGCTGTCGATAAATATAAGGGAGCTAAATATTTTGCATACGTATACCTGGGAATTGTATTGGCACTGTTCGTAATGTTTTATCCCGGTTTATCAGGGCTTGAAGTTCCGGTATCCTATTTGAAAATCCTCAAGTGGTTCCCCACTTGGTATTTCTAAAATATTAGTTTGGAGGAAAGAAATATGTCTAACGATATCGTATGTTCAGTTGTAGTACCTCTTTACAATGAAGAGGAAGTTATTCTTGAAACCTATAAGAGGCTTAAGGGGGTTATGGATTCAATAAACGAACCCTACGAAATAATATTTGTCAATGATGGAAGCAGAGATAAAACAGCTCCTATGGTCTATGAGCTGTGCAGCAAGGATAAAACCGTTAAGTTTGTGGATTTCGCAAGAAATTTCGGTCATCAGACCGCAATAACAGCCGGGATGGATTATTCCGAAGGACAGGCAGTTGTCGTTATTGATGCAGACCTTCAGGATCCCCCTGAACTTATCCCGAAAATGATTGAAAAATGGCGGGAGGGTTATGATGTTGTATATGGAAAAAGAAAAGAACGAAAAGGTGAAACATTATTTAAGAAATTTACCGCTAAAGTTTTTTATCGCTTCCTGCGGAGTATGACCGATGTGGATATACCTGTAGACACCGGTGATTTCAGACTTATCGACAGAAAAGTCTGTGAAGCTCTCAAACTGGTTAATGAACGCAACAGGTATATTCGTGGTATAATCAGCTGGCTTGGCTTTAAACAGACAGGAATTGAGTTTGTTAGGGATAAACGCTTTGCCGGTACAACAAAGTACCCGTTAAAAAAAATGATGAAGTTTGCTTTCGATGCCATAACTTCATTCTCATACAAGCCTTTAAAGTTTGCATCCGTTTTTGGGATGTTGCTTTCATCCATTAGTTTTATATACCTTATAGTCGTCATATGTACAAGGATTTTTACGAGTCATGTGCAGCCGGGTTGGGCGTCTATACTTGCCGTTAATCTCTTCTTTCACGGTATAACATTGATTATTCTCGGTATAGTAGGAGAATACATAGGAAGGATATATGACGAGGCTAAAGGAAGGCCCTTATACATCGTAAGACAGACAAAAAATTTCTCGGATGATAAACAAAACAAAATAACAGGAAGAATGTAAACAGAAAACTCAGGGACATGTTGATATGCTCCCCTTATGGCAGACAGTGAAAATATAAAACTGTTTGCTGTAAAGAGGAGCATATTTTATAGGACGAAAAAGCTGAATTTCAACTGATGAAAAATCCATGCAAAAAGCGAGTATATGCACATACTCGCTTTTAAATTTGGTGGAGGGAGATGGATTCGAACCATCGAAGGCGGAGCCAACAGATTTACAGTCTGCCCCCTTTGGCCACTCGGGAACCCCTCCATGTAATTCATATTATTTTTGACTTGCATTAAACATTATACTTGCTTTAGGCTAATAAGTCAATAATTTTTTGAAGTTTTTAATTGCCATTTTAGTCGATGAAACCCTATTAATAAAAGTAAGGAAAGCTATTATAAATAACTTTATTTCCATCGCTTTTTGAGCATTTCACTGCGTGAAATCCTACTAAAAAGTCAGGTACTTCGAACAACTCGAAGTACTTGACCATAATTGGAGCTGGTGGACGGAATCGAACCCCCGACCTGCTGATTACAAGTCAGCTGCTCTACCTGCTGAGCTACACCAGCTTATATTACAGTATAAACTGTTCATTTTATTGGTGTCTGAGCTGTTCATTTGCCCTTGACACTATGATAGTATAACAGCAGAATAACTATGTGTCAACCCATTTTGTGAAGAAAATTTGTCCAGTTTTTTTTACCACCAAAGTCAGTAGCAAATGGCTGTCTGTGAGCCTTTAATAACTCATATTGACCACTACATTTGAATTTAGCTTGTGCATAGCAAAATCCTTGTAAAGTGCTTCACAGTTAACTTTCACAAATGCCTATGTACAAAATACCCTGATAATTGAAGGGTTTTATAAACCATTTACTTTTGTTCAAAGGTTCAAATCTTCTAAAAACTCACTACTTAGAATTCCCTCAGCTATCTGTCTGACTTCACCTGTCATTCTTATGTTCCAATTGTCATCAATTCTTATTTTTATTTCTCCTCCTAACATTCTAATTTTTACATCATTATCAATTAAACCTCTTTTCCTTAAGACACTTGCTACTCCACAAGATGAGCTTCCTGATGCCAAGGTAAAACCAGCACCTCTTTCCCATATTAAGATTTCAGCTTCACTTCTTGATAAAACTTTTGCA